>CAZGRF010000171.1:0-7438 GCA_964527825.1 uncultured Pirellulales bacterium | reverse complement strand
TCAATTCAAGCCGCCCGTCGGGATAGGCACGGTATATCTTGTAGACCTTGCCTTCTTTGTATCTCTCGCTCTCGAGCAGCTCGGCGACTTCCTCGGCTGTGAACCCGACCCCGACGTGGTCGCCGAAGTCGAAGATGTACAGCCCCGTGTATCGATCCGGTTTTTCAAGTTTTGGCAGTTTCATGGGGCGCAATTATACGTTGCCCGGGCGCCCGTTGCACGAGTTTTCCGCCCAACCGTTTGCGTATGCCCGCGGGGGCATAAAGGGTAACGTCTGACGGCGTCACTACAAGCACCAAGTTTATGTACAAAGCGAGCGGCAAATCGGGTATATTACGCCGTCCGGCGGTGGGCGGAACCGTGGTCGAAGCGACGTGGGCTTGTTTGGGAAAGGTTGCTGACGTAGATGGGTATAGCAGACGGTACTTACAACTTCGGCGAGATCGAGAGGAAGTGGCAACGGTTCTGGGAAGACAACCAGACCTTCAAGGCGGCCGACTGTGACGCGTCCAGGCCGAAATACTACGTTCTGGATATGTTTCCCTACCCCAGCGGGCAAGGCTTGCACGTGGGACATCCAGAGGGCTACACCGCCAGCGACATCGTCGCGCGGTACAAGCGCATGCAGGGCTTCAACGTGCTGCACCCGTTCGGATGGGATGCGTTCGGCCTGCCGGCCGAGCAGCACGCGATCAAGACGGGCACCCACCCCGAAGAGACGACCAACGCCAACATCGCCAATATGCGGCGCCAGACGAAGGCGCTCGGCTTCAGCTACGACTGGGACCGTGAAGTCGCGACCACCGACCCAGGATACTACAAGTGGACGCAGTGGATCTTCCTGAAGCTGTTCCACAGCTACTTCGATCACGCCCAGCAGAAAGCCAGGCCCATCGAAGAGCTGCCGATACCCGACGGCCTGAGCGAAGAAGAGACGCGCCGGTACGTCGATGACCACCGACTGGCGTATCAGTCTGATGTGCCCGTGAACTGGTGTCCCGAACTCGGCACGGTTCTGGCCAATGAGGAAGTGGTCGGTGGCCTCAGTGAGCGGGGGGGCTACGCAGTGATCCGCAGGCCGATGCGGCAGTGGATGCTGCGCATCACCAGGTATGCCGAGCGTCTGCTCGACGATCTGAAAGAGGTGGACTGGCCCGAATCGATCAAGAAGCTGCAGATGGACTGGATCGGCAAGAGCGTCGGTGCGGAAGTCTGCTTCAGGATCGACGGACACGATGACGACATTTGGGTGTTCACGACACGGCCGGACACGCTCTTCGGCGCCACGTATATGGTCATGGCGCCGGAGCACGCGCTAGTCGATGTGATTACAGCCGATGCGCAGAAGCAAGCGGTCAGAGACTACTGCGAGGCGGCGGCTCGTAAGAGCGATTTGGATCGCACCGACTTGGCCAAGGACAAGACGGGGGTCTTCACGGGCGCCTACGCGATCAATCCGGTCAACGACGAACGAATCCCGATTTGGATGAGCGACTATGTGCTGATCAGCTACGGCACCGGCGCCATCATGGCGGTGCCGGCCCATGACGACCGGGACTTCGAGTTTGCCAAGAAGTTCGAGTTGCCGATCATTCAGGTCGTCGAGCCGCCGAACCCGCAGGATGCCCGGAAGGTCGAGCGCGGCGAGCTCTGTTTCACAGGGGACGGTACAGCGATCAACAGCGGCACCTTCAGCGGATTACCAACAGCCGAATTCAAAGAGAAGATCACCGCCTGGCTGGCCGAGAGAGGCTTGGGCAAGAAGGCGGTCAACTACAAGCTGCGTGACTGGCTGTTCAGCCGTCAGCGGTACTGGGGCGAGCCGTTCCCGATCCTGCATCTGCCCGACGGCCGCGTGGCAGGTGTGGAGGAAGACGAACTGCCGCTTCGCTTGCCCCAGGTGGAGGACTACAAGCCCCTGGGAACGGGTGAGCCGCCCTTGGCCAAGGCTGCCGATTGGATCGGCGTCACCTTGCCTGATGGCACGCAGGCCCGGCGCGAGACGAACACGATGCCGCAGTGGGCCGGCAGTTGCTGGTACTACCTGCGGTATCTCGATCCGCGCAACGCCGAGGCGGCTTGGGCGCCGGAGAAAGAAGGCTACTGGATGCCTGTAGACCTGTATATCGGCGGCGCCGAGCACGCCGTGCTCCATCTGCTGTACGCGCGCTTCTGGCACAAGTTCCTGTACGATCTGGGCAAGGTCCACACGAAAGAGCCGTTCAAGAAGCTGGTCAACCAGGGAATGATCTTGGGCGAGGACGGCCAGAAGATGAGCAAATCGCGCGGCAACGTGGTCAATCCCGACCGGGTCGTCGGCGACTACGGCGCCGATTCGATGCGGCTTTATGAGATGTTCATGGGACCGCTGGAGGCGATCAAGCCTTGGAGCATGCAGGGGGTGCAAGGTGTGCATCGGTTCCTGCAAAAGACCTGGCGTCTGATGGTGGATGAGGGAACGGGTCAGCTCGCGGCTGCGGTTCAGGATGCTGAGGTTGACGAGGAGACCCTACGTCTGCTGCACCAAACGATCAAGAAGGTTGGCGACGACATTCAGACGTTCGGCTTCAACACCGCCATCAGTGCGATGATGATCCTGGTCAATCACTTGGGCCGGCAGGAGATCAGGCCCAGATCGGTGCTCGAACCGCTGGTGCTGATTCTGGCGCCGTTCGCGCCGCACATTGCCGAGGAGCTGTGGCAGCGGCTGGGGCACCGCGAGAGCCTGGCATACGAGCCGTGGCCTGACTACGACAAAAATCTGATCAAGGAGAGGGAAATCGAGCTGGCCGTGCAGGTCAACGGCAAGATCAAGGACCGGATTGTGGTTGCCGCCGAAGCGGATGAGGCCTCGATCAAGGCCAAGGCTCTCGGCAACGAAAAGGTGATCGAGGCGCTGATCGGCAGGACGCCGAAGAAGGTCATCGTCATCAAGTCCAGGCTCGTGAACATTGTGGCCTGAGGCGCGGGAGGTGCGTCCATGTATCTGGAGATAGAGGCCAAACTCAAGGTCGACTCGTTCGACGAGGTCAAGCATCAGCTCGCCGGACGGCGTGCGTCCGCGCTGGCAGAAGCGGTCCAGACGGACTGCTACTTCGATACGACCGACGGTGAGCTGATTCGGACGGACCAGTGCATTCGTCTGCGCCGCGAGAGCTCTAAGGAAGGCGAGCGCTTGTTTCTGACGTACAAGGGCCCCAAGCAAACCGACGATTTCAAGAAGAGGCAGGAAATCAACCTGCCGGTCGATGACGCTGAGGCAGTCGAACGCCTGCTGAACGCCTTGGGATACTTTCGGGTGCTTGCCTTCGACAAGAGGCGTTGCACCTGGCGCTTGGATGATTGTGAGGTGGCGTTGGACGAGTTGCCTCTCATCGGGGCCTTCGTGGAAATCGAAGGGCCGGATTCCCACGCCATCTCCCAGGTGCGGGACAAGCTGGGTCTGGCCGACCGGTCCCACGTGGGGGACAGCTACGCGGCCCTGATTGCGAAAGAGATGTCCCGGCTCGGATTGGCACAGAAGGAAGCGTTCTTGTGAGACTGCAATTCGAGCGACCATGAAGCCGTCCGACGGTTACATCATGTACATCGTGAACCCGAAGTCCGGTGCCAGCAGCGGCAAGTTCGCGTGCTGGCGGTTCCACCGCTACCTCACGGACAAAGGCTACAAGACGCGCGTTCGCCTGACAAGGTCCCTGGCACACGCTTGCGAGCTGACGAGAGCCGCACGGGCGGACGCGGACTGCATGTTGGTCGTCGCCGCCGGCGGCGATGGGACCCTTCGCGAAGTGACGCACGGGCTGAAGGGAAGCGCGAAACCTTTGCTCATCGTTCCCGGCGGTACAGAGAATCTGCTCGCGAACGAGCTGGGCTTTGACCGGCGCGTCGAGACGCTCATTCGCACGTTCGAGGCGGGCGTCACGCGCGGCCTTGACTTGGGGACCGCTAACGGCCGGTGCTTTGCGTCGATCGTTGGATTTGGTTTCGACGGGGCGGTGGTCGATCTTGTCTGCCGGCGGCGCACGGGGCATATCAACTACTTCGACTACGTGCATCCCTTGTGGAGAACGTTCTGGAACCACCGGTTCGAAGCGATGCGGGTCGAGGTGGATGACTGTGAAGTATTCGATGGGCCGGGCATGGTTTTCGTCGGCAATATCTCGCGCTATGCGATCGGGCTGCAGATTCTGCGCCACGCCGATTTCAGTGACGGTCTGTTGGATATCTGCATCTACAAGTGCGCCGGCCGCGTTCATCTGGTGAAGCACTCGATCCTGACGGTCCTGAAGCATCACGCCAACCGCGGCGATGTGATCTACCGGCAGGGCAAGCACGTCACGGTCAGTTCGGCGGTGGCGAGCATCAAGACTGAGGTAGACGGCGATCCGGGCCCGGCGCTGCCGATCCGTATTGGCGTCGTGCCGGCCGCGGTTCGGTGCATGGTCCCGGCAGGCGCCCGCCCGGCCGGCATCCGATCGCGGATTCTCCGCGCGCTGCGCTGATCGTCGCGCTTGGCGTGTTTGTGCGCGGGCCGGTAAGATAGCGTAAGCTCAACGAACTTCGGACGGATTGTTGCTATGGCATTCAAGATCGGTAGTGTTGAGGTCGGCTTGGACAGACCCCTTTTCGTAATGGCCGGACCTTGTGTGATCGAGAGCGAAGTGGGCTGTCTGCAAATCGCGGATCGTTTGGCGCAGATCTCCGACCGCACGAAAATCGGCATCGTGTTCAAGGCCAGTTTTGACAAGGCGAATCGCAGCCACATCTCCAGCTTCCGCGGTCCCGGCCTGAGCGAAGGCGTGCGGATTTTGGCGAAGGTTCGTGCCGAGACCGGTCTGCCCGTGATGACCGATGTGCATGAAACGGTTCAGGTCGCTCCCGTCGGCGCTGTGGTCGATTGCCTCCAGGTGCCGGCGTTTCTCTGTCGGCAGACGGATTTGCTGCGTGCCTGTGCGGAGACCGGCAAGCCTGTCAACGTTAAGAAGGGCCAATTCCTCTCGCCCGACGAAATGGAGAATGTGGTTGAGAAAATCCGGGGCTGCCGGAACGAGCAGATCTTGCTCACTGAGAGGGGGACCTTCTTCGGCTACCACCGGCTCGTCAACGACATGACCGCGATTGAGGGGATGAAGCGGTTCGGGTATCCCGTGGTCTTCGATGCGACCCACAGCACGCAACAGCCGGGTGGACTGGGCACCGCCAGTGGGGGACGACGCGAGATGGCGCCCATTCTGGCGCGGGCGGCCGTGGCCGCAGGCGCCAATGCGTTGTTTCTCGAAGTCCACCCGGAGCCCGACAAAGCCAAATCGGACGCCGCCTCGATACTCCCGCTGGATTGGCTCGAAGAGCTGATATGCACTTGCAGAGACATCTTCGAGATTGTTCATGGCTGAAAGAGAATCCCCGCAGAGCAAGTACGTCTACGGGCCTGTGCCCTCGCGCCGGCTTGGCCGCAGCCTGGGCGTGGATATTGTTCCGGCGAAGATCTGCACGCTTGACTGCGTGTATTGCCAGATCGGCAGAACGACACAGAAGAGCACCGTCCGGCAGGACTTCGTCGATATCGAGGCTGTCCTTGCTGAATTGAGGAGCACCCTGGCGGCCGGCGTTGCTGCCGACTATGTCACGATCGGTGGCTCGGGCGAGCCTACGTTGAACTCTAGACTGGGCGAGCTGATCGACCGAATCCGCGGCTTGACGCCCATTCCCGTGGCGGTGCTGACCAATGGCACGCTGTTTGACCGCGCTGACGTGCGCGCCGAATGTGCGAAGGCGGATGTTGTTATCCCGTCGCTGGACGCCGGCGACGAAGCGGTCTTTGCGGCGGTGAATCGTCCGGCCCCTGGTATTAGTGTTGAAAAGCTGGTTTCGGGTCTGAGTCGGTTTCGTGACGAGTTCCCCGGCCCGATTTGGCTCGAAGTTTTTCTCATCGAGGGGATGAACACCGCTCCGGAGCAGATCGCGAAGCTGCGCGATCTGATTGCTCGCATTCGGCCGGACAAGGTTCAGCTTAACAGTGCTGTCCGGCCCGCTGCGGAAGAGGCAGTCGAGCCTATCGGCGCGCCGCGGCTGGCGGCTATCGCCCGGCAGATCGGTGGCAACTGCGAGATCATTGGGGCGGCCCCTGCGAGTGGCGCCTCACGCCACGAACGCCGGGCCTGTGCAGACGTGCTATCAATGCTGAAACGCCGACCGTGCTCGCTGCAAGACATCTGCGCCGGCCTGGGGATCGGTCGCAACGAGGCCGTCAAATACATAGCCCAGCTCCGGGAAAGAGGGGTGGTCACATCCGAACGCCGAGGGGCTGTCGTGTACTATTTCAGCCCTCGCGACGAGTCGTAGCGACGGCTTCCTGCATCTGTAACGAGTGCTTCACTTCGATTCCTCAAGGGACTTGCCCCAACGAGTCTTTCCGTCGGAATGCCCGATATTCAAATATAGTTTTTGTAAAGGCGGACGCTGTATTGGCCGATAAAAGCCTTGTGATGTCTCACAGAGCCGGATTCAGCGCGGCCTCCAGGGCGGAGGCACGGAATTAGGCAGGCTGGCAGGCCGATGTGAGAGGCTGCTCCATAAGAGAGGCATATGAAGAGATTGCTGCGACAACTGGTCCTCAACAAAGGGGCGGAGAAGTTCATCTTCCGCTATGAGCAGGGTCGCGAGGATGAGCTCCTCGATGCCTTGATCGCCCAAGTCAAAGACCGGCGGACGAACTTCGACTGGTTCGACGCGGCGGTGCTCAGTTTCAAACTCAGCCAGATGCTCATTGGTCGTGCCGAAGGACTTCTCGAGAATGACTCCGATGTCAAACTCGTTCAGTAGTCTCAGATGTGCTTTTGTGTAGAGAGCACATTCATACATAGATGGTGGCCTTGAACGAAAAGGTGGTCGATGATACCGATCGAGGAAGTAGGTAGGTGGACTATGGAAGAAGGCAACGCGATAGTCGAGCGGTTTCTGAATTATCTGAAATACGAGAAGCGTTTTTCGGAGCACACTGCCAAGTGCTACGGCGCCGACCTCGGGCAGTACGGCGACTTCCTGCTGCGGACGTGCGACGAGGAAGATTCGTCTTCCGCCGGCATGTCGATGGATGACCATCAAGGCGGGCCTGCCACGGCCGTAGCGGTCGAGACGGAGCAGCGGGTGGATCAACTCTTGCTCCGCGCCGATGTCAATGAGGCACGCGCGTATCTGGCGCATCTGAATGAGAAAGCATATTCCAAGGCGACGATTGCCCGCAAGCTGGCTACGCTGCGCAGCTTCTACAAATTCCTCGTCAAGACGAATCGGTGCAGCTCGAATCCGCTGACGGCGGTTCGGACGCCGAAGCAGGAAAAGAAGCTGCCCCGGTTTCTCGAGTATGAAGAGATCAAGCGCCTGCTCGACGCGCCGCCGATCGAAACGTGGCTGGGCGCGCGCGACCGGGCCATTCTGG
>CAZGRF010000170.1:0-7445 GCA_964527825.1 uncultured Pirellulales bacterium | reverse complement strand
GAATACACCATCGACAGCAACGCCGAGTGGAAGAGCACGCTGCCCGACGACTTCATTTTCGACACGACGGAAGAGAGCTTCACCATCCTCACCGACGATCTGGCTCCGGGCGAGCATATCATAGCCCTGAAGATCAGTGACGATGTAGGCAATACGACGTACAAAACGTACGAGGTCAGCATACTCGGCCAGTAGAGGAATAGGTCGAACATGACCTACGGACGTATGCTGCTTCACGGATGGGATTCTTGTGCGAACGATTCCCTTCGAACAGGTCAGCAAGACGGTTGAATCGCTCTGCATAGCGGCCTGTCATGAATTGCCTGAGGACGTGCTCGGTGCACTGGAACGTGCGGCCGCCACTGAATCGCATCCCGGTGCCGCCAGGATTCTCCAACAACTCATCGAAAACGCCCGGATCGCCACACAGGACCGAATCCCTCTCTGCCAGGACACCGGCCTGACGGTGGTCTTCGTTGAGCAGGGCACAGAGGTCGGCATCGCCGCGTCGGCCGGCGCCGGTCCCACCACCGTCATCGACGCGATCGAAGCAGGCGTGGCGGCCGGCTACGAGAAGGGCTACTTGCGCAAGAGCATCGTGGCCGACCCGCTGCGCGCCCGAACGAACACCGGAACAAACACGCCTGCCGTCGTTCATCACACGGTCGTGCCGGGCGACAAGCTGAAGATCACCGTCATGGCCAAGGGCGGCGGCTGCGAGAACAAGAGCCAATTCCGCATGTTCCGGCCGACCGCCGAAAGAGCGGAGGTCACAGATTGGATCGTTGAGGTCGTCAAGGCCGCCGGCGCCGATGCGTGCCCGCCTTTCGTCGTAGGTGTCGGGATCGGAGGCAACTTCGAGCTAAGCTGCCTGCTGAGCAAGAAGGCCCCCTTGCGCAATCTCGCCGAGCCTAACGCTGATGAATTCTACGCGGAAATGGAACGCGATCTGCTAATGCAAATCAACGCGCTCGGTGTGGGTCCGCAGGGTCTCGGCGGCGACACGACTGCGCTAGCGGTGCTGATCGAAACCGCTCCCTGCCACATCGCGTCCCTCCCGGTGGCGGTCAACATCGAGTGCCACAGCCACCGCCACAAGACCGCTGTCTTGTGAAGCGACCATCCAGACCCGATCTCGGTGGCTTCAATTCTCTTTGAACTGGGCCATCCACTCCGGCCACGCGACCTGAACGCCGGTGTTGAACACCTTGTTCCATTTGATGCGCCATAGCTCCTTGAGCCAGACCTTGCGAACCGAGTAGTCCAGGAAGACGGCGTTGATACCCTGCTGGTGGCGATTGATGCAGAACCGCTGCATTGAATCGTCATCACCCGTCCACTTGTCGCCATCGGATCTGGGCGGTGTGTCATCATCTTCCGGCCAGCCGCCGAAGAACCAACAGTCCAGGAACAAGGGAGCCTGCGCCGCCCCTCGGACCATCGGCGTCCCCCAGAAGTACTCAGCGCTCTTGTTCACCACCGTCGCCTCCGCGGGGACTTGGACCCATTCATTGATCCCATAGCTGCCGTACGTCCCCTCGGGCCGCTGATTGTTCGAGCTCAAATAGCCCCAACTAGTTTCCTTGTCACCCCAAACCTGATCGACGTCGTTTCCCCCAGGTGGGTATGTCGGCCACGCGATCTTCTTCGCCACCGGGCAGACCCTGAACTTGGGGTCCTTGTGGTAGTAGGCGTACATCGTGTCGATCCAGCGCCCGTAGTTGTTCCCGCGCCTGTTGAACATGCCGTTGTTGGCGTCGGTGTACATGAGGAACAGCGTGCCCCACTGCTTGAGGTTGGACTGGCAAGCGACGCCCCGCGCCTGGGCCCGCACGCGCGACAGGGTCGGCATGAGAATGCCCATAAGAATCGCGATGATCGCGATCACGACCAGCAGCTCGATAAGCGTGAACGCCTTGTTCCGGTTCATCCCGACGCACTCCTCAAGACGATTATCGTCACAAGACGCCCGACCACCAAACGCGGCGGCCCTCGGACTGCAGCTTCCGCCGGGCACGGGTCTGCGCCTGGCCATCATAGAAGGACTGCACAGAAAAAGCCAGCCCCCCTGTCTTGTTGGGCCGGCCACCGTCCAAAACTGAGAACCTCAATAGTCCTTGTAGGGCCGAATCCAATCAGGCCACTTGTCCGGCGTAACGCCGCCCGCCAATGTGTACGGCCCGGCGGTATTGAAGTTCTTGTGCCACTTCAGTGTGTAGAGTTCCTTCAATCCAACCTTTCTGACGGAGAAGTCACACATCGAAATATTCTCATATCCAACGTGACGGTTCATGCACGCGCGAGCCATGTGGTTGTTGGAATTCCACACGGCGTCCTCCCTGTCTGCAGGTGGATTGCTTGGCTGCGGCCAGAGATCGAAGCGCAACGACTCAGCCATCAGCGGAATCTGGGCCGCCCCCTTGACTTGAGGCGTGTGCCAGAAATCCTGAGGGCGCCTGCCTTCCGACATCGTCGTAGGGTTGCCCTTCAAGTCGAGCACGTAGCCGTTGATGCCATAGCTGCCCGCGACGCCGTCGGCACAGAAACCTGGATAGTCCGCTCTTGTATAGACTCCCCAAGCGGTGTAGATCGAGAGGGTGCCGCCTGGACTGCCGTCGGGCTCCCGCTCCATGTTCTTGTTCTTGGGACAAAACCACAATGGATTCTGGATCCAGCTCTGGTCCTTGTCTTTCATCTGGGCGAGCCAGTAGAAAGCTTCATTAGGCGTCCCGCTATAGAACTTGCCGTTGTTTTCCTGCACGTACATCGCATGAATCAAGTTCCATTGCTTGAGGTTGCCCATGCACTTGATCATGTTGCCCTGCTCTTTGACCTTGCGCAGGGTGGGCATCAGAATGCCCATGAGAACGGCAATGATGGCAATCACCACCAGCAATTCAATGAGGGTAAAACCCCTCTTCTTGTCAGTCATGTCGCAACTCCTTCACGCAGAATCAACCGGACCACACCTGCATACCCATTGGAATAGATGCACTTCACGAGCAGTCTGTTCCACCGGCGCTGTGTCTTTCCGCGCAGACCGAACACATCAACCCAAGGCCCTAATTATAACGCAGACGCGCCGAGCACGCAAAGCCTGAATTTCTCAAACAACCTAAATCCCCGAAATTCGACAGGTTACGCACCGGAACGACCGGTCTGCGAAGCGTGATTTGGCTCCCTCACGCTTACAGCGGCCCGGCCGCGGCCGTTTGTGGTGTGCCCGTAAGGGCATAGCCAAAGGACAGAAGACAGAGGACGGAGGGCAGAAGGAGGCAGACCGGAAGACACCAGCCGGCGCTGTCATCTGTCGTCCGACATCCGGTCTTTCCACGGCGTCACTACGGACGGCAGAGGTTCGCCACATCCACGTACTGCGCCGGGCTGAGCTGCTCGGGCCGCCGGCTCGTGTCTATCCCGCACCGCTCAAGGACCTGCATCAGGAAGTCACGTCCGCCCAGCTCGGCTGGAGCGTGTTTTGCACAAGTCCTGACCATCTTGCGGCGGTGCCCCATGAAGAGGCTGACGACCTCACCGAGCAGCGCCATGTCCTCGATCCGGGCGCACTTGCGGGCGTCACGGACGAACCGAACCAGTGCCGAATCCACTTTGGGCGCAGGCCAGAAGACGGTCGGCTTGAGGACCCGAAGCGCCTCGACCGCGCCGGCAGACCCCAGGAGAATGCTCAGGGAGCCGTAGTGCTTGCTGCCCGGACTAGCGTGCATCCTCTCGGCCACCTCCTTTTGCACTGTCACCACCATCTCATCGGCAACGATTGGACCCTTCACGAGGTTGATCGTGACCGACGAGGCCACGTCGTAGGGCAGATTGGACACCAGCAGCAGACGGCCCCGTCGCTTTGGCGACCCGCCCAGCGCCTCCACAACCGCAGGGTTCAGCATCCCCTTGCTCGACAAGACGTCCGCGTTGATCAGGGTGACATTTGCGGCGCCGGCCAGTTGCGACCCGGCTATCTCAGCGAGCTTCGGGTCTATCTCCACAGCCACCACCCGGCCTGCTCGCTCGGCCAGAGCGCTTGTCAGCGAACCTGTCCCGCACCCAATCTCAAGAACCACATCGTGCGGACCGATCCGCGCCGAATCGACCAGCAGACGCATCAGGTTCAGGTCTACGAGGAAATGCTGGCCGAACCGCCGATTGGGGACTACTCCTGCCGAGGCAAGCAACTGGCGGATCTGGTGTTTGGTCTGCATCGTCTTGGACAGCCGACATCCGCGTGAGGCCGATCGGCCCCATGCGACCTATTCCTCCAGTCCGCGGGGCCGGCTGCCGGCGGCCGCAAGCTGGCCGGCCCGCCTGATCTGGGCCATCCGAATCGCGGTCATGATGGCCGATTTCATGCTCGAAGCGCTCGCCTGGTTGCGACCGGCAATATCAAAGGCTGTCCCGTGCGCCGGAGAAGTCCGCACGGCAGGCAATCCGATGGTCACGTTGACGGCGTGCTCGAAGTCGAGCAGCTTGATGGGGATCATGGCCTGATCGTGATACATCGCGACAACCGCGTCGAACTGGCCTTGCACGGCTTGCCTGAACAGCGCGTCGGCGGCTATCGGCCCGACGCAGTTGATCCCCTGCTCCTGGGCCAGGAGAATCGCCGGCGCGATGATGCGCTGTTCTTCGTCGCCGAACTGGCCGTTCTCGCCCGCGTGGGGGTTCAGTGCGGCCACACCGATGTGCGGATTCTCCAACCCGAAGAACTCCTTCAGGGCGTCGTTGAGCAGGTCTATCGGCTCGAACACGCAGCCGATCTTGAACTTGTGACGGACCTCGAAGAGCGCCTCGTGAATCGTCGCCAAGGCAACTTTCAGCGGCCCGCCGACGAACATCATCGCCTTGCGTGGGGCCTTGTATCGGTGCGCGAACATCTCTGTATGGCCGGGCCACCCCGCCTCGGCCATCTTCCAGCTCTCCTTGCTGATCGGCGCCGTCACGATGGCGTCGATGATGTGGTCCCTCTCCGCGTCAATCGCATCGGTGCAGAACCTGAGCGATGCCTCGCCGGCCACCCGGCTCGGCGCCTTCAACCACGGCGGCACGCTGAACTCGTCGTAGTCGGCCACCACGACTTTGTACGGATACTCCCGGCTGATCTTCTCGTGCTGATGCCGGCCCCAGAACGGCTCGATCTCGGCGCGGTCGGCCGCGTAGCAGAGCTGCTCGTTCATCCCGAACACGATGAACTTGGCGGCGCGGCGCACCTCCGGATCGGCCAGGGCCTTGACCACCACCTCGGGGCCAATGCCCGCAGCGTCGCCCATCGTCACGCCGACGACCATCTGTCCGGAGATCGAATTGTGGTTGCTCTTGTTCATCCCATGTCCAGGAACTGCGTTATCAGCACTGAGAACCGTCCCTGCATTCTACCGTCAGAAACCCATCTCCCGCAGACTCTCGACGGTCAGCGGCCCTCGTCGCGGCAGGACAGCTTCCAACTGCCTCCGGACGACTTTCACGACAACATCGACTTCAATGTTCACCTTGTCACCTATACGGGCCGCGCCCAAAATCGTTCTGCTCAGCGTTTCAGGGATGGCCGCAACGCGGAAGGTCTCGGCACCGAGTCCCGCAATCGTCAGGCTTACCCCGTCAACAGCCACCGAGCCCTGCGGCACCATTTGTCCCAGCACTTGGCGCTCGGCGCTGAACTCTATGTCGGCAAACTCGCCGACCTTCTTGATGGCCCGGACGGTGCCGGTCCCGTCCACATGGCCTTGGACGATGTGGCCGCCGAAGCGGTCGGTCGCCTTCATCGCCCGCTCGACGTTGACCTTCGACCCCGTTCTCAGTGCTGCCAAGGCCGATTTGGCCAGCGTTTCGCCGCTCAGGGCAAAGGTCGCCACCGTACCGCTCAACCCGGCAACCGTCAAGCACGCTCCGTTGACGGCGATGCTATCGCCGGTCCGGCAATCGCCGGCGAGGCCACCCAGGTCCACCGCCAGCGAGCCGCCACCTGACGTCCCGCTTGGCGAGATCGACCTGACTTCACACACGCTCTCGATAAGTCCAGTAAACATTGCCGGTTGTCGTCACATGAGAACCATCCCGCCCCTCCTTGAGCCGTACTCCCATGCTATGCGAGGCGCCCCCGCCGTGTCAAATGATTGTTGCGAGCCGCCCCTGGTTCTCGGGCCCCTGCACCGCGTGCCAAAGAACGACTACCCGCATCCCGTCAGCCACCTGGACTTCGAAACGGAGGCTGATTTCGCACCTGGCGGACAATACGCGTCCCACGAAAAAGGCCCTGCGATGGAGAGAACACAGCTTGCAGCGAATGTGGTCACGAGATAGAATGGGTCGACAAGAGGAGCAACGCGGCCTGGATCGTCCTTTGAGGAGATCGTGCTATGAGAGGATATAGGCAGTTCACTCGGCTGGTGATTCTCACGGTTGTCGCCGGGCTTATTCTGGTGCTGACGGCCTACAAGGCCGAACTGAACGCAGACAGACTCTCGCGTTTTCGTCAGCGCGACTCGAAACAGCAAGCAGCGTTTGAGCTGGGACAGGAGGTTTCGCAAAGACTGTTCTTGGCACTGAAGGCCGGGATGACTCTCGACGAAGTCGAGGAGGCGTTCGGACCTGTCACCGAATTGAAAAACGTCAGAGATCAACAATCGGCGGACGCTGCGACGTACGCGTTGTTGCATGAGAAGAGCCAACGAGCGTTCGATCTGGAGTTCCGCAATGGGCGGGTCGCAAGCGTGGCCTCCAATCACTCACCCAGCGCGATTGACACAGGGATCGTTCTGGAAACGCCGGCCTATCTCGCCAGCGAGTCAGTCCGGACTCTTGCCTTGTCCGTCAGTCTGCTCGCTTGGTGTGCGGCCCTGTTCGCCGCCATTGCCGCAGCACGGTTCAGACGCGATGCCTCGATCCTACTGGTGGGCCTGTCCGTCATGTGTGGACTCTGCTGGTTCCTCGCTCCGAACTACAGTCCCACGCTGAGGGGCATCTCAAGCAACGACAACCTCGCCTTCTTCGCGCTCCTGCTGATCTGTAGCCTTGGTCTCGGCGCCACCGTTTCGCGTCAATCGGCAGAGGACGCTCTCACACATGAAGGACTGGGCGGCACAATGTCGCGGGGATAAGCACACTGCGACACCGTGATACTCCGGCTGCTACGCGCGTCGGCAAGTTTCTGCGCCCGCCGACGGACATACCGGAGGTCGGACGCTGCCGCGTCCTCCAGGACCCACAAGGCGCCACGATCTGTACCATTACCTACGCACAGAGACCATAGCCCTACATCCGACAAGAGGCAGGCAGTGGCGCGAGTTGCTCAGGCTTGGGGGTGAATTCTGGTTTGCAGTGGGCTCGGACATAGGATAGGATGGCCGAGAAGAGGGATGCAGTGTGGTCTGTGTCGCTGTTCAAGGAGCCCAAACCATGAATACGATCTGGTTGAAGATAGCGGCGGCGGCGGTGGC
>CAZGRF010000169.1:0-7506 GCA_964527825.1 uncultured Pirellulales bacterium | reverse complement strand
CAACAGCTCAACCAGGGTGAAACCTTGCCTCTTCATTTTGTTCTCCTTTCACTTGGCGCGAGATCGGCGGGTCCGACCGTTGTCCGGCACATGGGATGTACCATGAGTGAATGAAGACGACTTGACGCCAATACGCTCGGCGCCGGCACAATCGGTCCTGAGGGCGCACGTCTGCCCTCGTCAGGAAGCTCGGACGATTTCCACCCGCCCATCTCCTGGGTTAACGGCTCAATCCGCGAACGGCCGGTTCATGCCCGAGCCTGACCGATTGTTCTCAGAAGATCGGCGCATCGCGCAGCGTGAGCGCAGACGACGTGTGGATGAGACACGGGGGCGAAGCGCGACGTGCGTGGCGAGCGGTTCAGGGAAACCGGAAGGACAATCCGGATATGATGGCTGTCAGAGCAATGGGCTTTGCCTGAAGCTGCCTGCGCGCGCAAACGCCAAAACGCTCGCTCGGCGCGATGTGATGCGGACAATGACAGGACTCTCGTGACGAGGCGGGAAACGCATTCCTGCAGGTTGAGGCCGACGGAAGGAAAGGCGAAAAGGCATATGATGAATGATGGCTAATGTATACCGTCCGTGATTATGAATCGCCAGGTCCACCCGCGAACGAGCCCCGCTGCTGCGGCCGCGATCTCTCACCGCGACGTTCGAGCACTGTCGCTGTTGAATCATCTCGACAACATTGTCAAAGAGCACGTTTCAAAGAGAAAGGCGGCCTCGTTGTTGCGCCGAGGCCGCCTTCGATCTATTCTCTTGAGCCAACTTCTCAGCCAGCGACGTTACTCGTTGGCTCGTGCCTCGGCTCTACGCGATCAGAAATCGCGAACGACGACGCCGGTCTTGCCGACGAAGTACTCGTCCGCGTCCTTGATCTTCAGGTTGTAAACCGTACCGACGTACGGGGTGGTTCTCTTGAGGACCCAGGCGACCTTGACGGTCCCGTTCATGGTCTCCAGAGCCACGCCCTGACGCAGTTGCTGCACCGGCACAAACTGGCCCGTGGCAACGCGGAACAGGTGGGAGCCAATAACCGTGATGCAGTCGCCGTTCTCAAGGATCACATCATGGCACTGAGTCCAGCGTCCCAGGTGCTCCTGCACCAGCTCAACTTCATTCAGAGTCGTCACATCAGTCAGACTGCCGACACTCTGGCCGGCGGCGACCTTCGCGATCGGAAGCATCGCGCCATCGACCCAAGTCACGGTGTTGCCCGTGAAGCAGCCCCGGCCCTTTACCGCCGACGTTGACGGGTCGTGCACCAGCAGAGAATCTTTCCTGTTCATAGGCGGGGTCAGGAACTTGGCGGGGGTACCTAAGGGGTCGCCCTTGCCGACCGTGCTGGCCGACTTCGTGTAGATGTTGTCCTCCTCAAGGGAGCAGGCGGAGGTCTTGGCAAAGTCTACGTGCGTGTCCAGGTACATGACGTTCTGACCGTCTTGCTGGTGTGTGATGGAATTGCCGTTGCGAACACGATCAGTACCACCGGTCAGGCCGAAATCGGCAAACCTCGTGGCAGCCGTATCAGAGGCGGTAGGATCCGCGGGGCTGCTGAGCCAGGGGTTCCTGTCGGCTGCCACCGCCAGGCCCGGCTCGCTGGAGCTCGTCAGAGCAAACGTCCCGAACGGATAGTGGTACGTATACGTGCAGTGTTCATACGGTTTGGCACCGAAATCCCAGGCGTCGATGAGTTCCATGGCTGGCGGCACGTTTTGCTCGTCGCCAATCTCCCACTCCGAGGTTCCCGTGTCGCTCTTGCAGACGAACGATTTGGGTGTGACCTCGGCGTACTTGACCAGCAGGTAGAAGCAGGAGCTGACGGACGCCTTGCTCGCCGTGCCAGTCCCGAAGGCTGCGATACGGTCCAAAGCCATCCAGGCACCGGCTGGGAGGGTGGCTACCCAGGTCGCGGTCCTCTCACCGGCTCTGGGCAGCTCGTCGTCGTAGTCGTTGGCATAGATCAGCATAGCTTTGCCTATGCCCGACAGGTTCGTGCCGCAGGTCATCCTGAAGGCCAACTGCCGCACGCGCGCTAACGCCGGCATCAGGATGCCCATCAGCAGAGCGATGATCGCGATCACGACCAACAGCTCAACCAAGGTAAAACCTCTTCTTCTCATGTTGTTCTCCTTTCACTACGTCCGAGATTCGCAGACCGACCGTACTTCGATCATGCCACTTTGGCTATCATTAGCGATGAATCCTGCTGCCGCCCGACCGGCGAACGCACATCTTGCGAACCCCGACTACAGAGTTTCTTCACAAAGACAACGGCCGGTTTGACTCTACAACCTGTTATCGGAACTTCCGCATTCGGGCGGACCGTTCCAATCACTCCTCACATCGGAAGACCTATCGTCTTCCAGGTAGGCGGGCTTGAGTATGAGATGAGAAACGAGAGTATGATGACAGTCTGAATTATGATATAAGAGCCAATTACAAACCCACCTATCGTTACCTACTGTGACTTTAACACAACGCAAATCCTCTGTCAAACAAGTTTTCGCTACTTTCCCCGGATTTCTTGAATTTTTCCGAACATTGCTTACTATCCAAGGTCCCAGGCACTATAGGAGCATACGATGTCCACAAATGCAGAGTTTGCCCAAATCAAGAAAAGGCTGGAATCCACGCACCAGCGGCACCTTCTGACCTTCTGGGACGGTCTGGGCGATGCCGCGAAGGCCGGGCTTCTCGATCAGATTCACGATCTGGACATGGAACGTATTCCTGGGTGGGTCGATAAGCTTGTCAAGAATGCACCTGAAACACCTGTGCGCCGGTGGGATTTTGGGCCGGCCCCGTCTTACCCCCCCGAGCCCCCGGGCGATGAGCAGAGGCTTAAGTACAGCGAGGCGGTCAGGTTAGGAGAGGAACTGATATCGGCCGGAAAGGTGGCCGCTCTCGTCGTGGCCGGCGGCCAGGGAACCCGTCTGGGCTTTGAGGGTCCCAAGGGGGACTACCCCATCAGTCCGATAGAGAGAAAGACCTTGTTTCGGATCTTCGCCGAGACAATCGCAGCCGTTTCACGCCGCTACGAGGTCGTCTGCCCGTGGTATGTCATGACAAGCCCCCTGAACCACGCTGAGACGAGGCAGGTATTCGAGTCCAACGATTACTACGGTCTTGACCGCGAGAACGTCCTAATCTTCCGGCAGGGAACGCTGCCCAACTTCAGTTTTGATGGAAGGATACTGCTGGCCGACAAGGCATCGATCGCCCGGTCGCCCGACGGCCACGGGGGCTGCATAAAGGCCCTGCGCCGCGCCGGCGCCTTGGACGACATGATGCGGCGGGGCATTGAGTACCTCAGCTACTGGCAAGTTGACAATCCGCTGGTCAACCTGTTCGATCCGCTCTTTGTCGGCCTTCATGTGCTGGATGGGGCCGAGATGTCGTCGAAGGCCGTGATCAAGAATGACCCGAAGGAGAGAGTCGGAAACTTCTGCCTCGTTGACGGCAAGGTGACGGTCATAGAGTATAGCGATCTGCCCGACGAGCTGGCCGAAAAACGCCATGCCGACGGCTCGTTGGTGTTCCGCCTGGGCAGTATCGCGATTCACATTATCAACACCCGCTTCGTGGAGAGACTGAACACTCGGGACATCTCCTTGCCGCTGCACCGGGCCGTCAAAAAGATCCCGCACATCGACCTCGAGGGTCAGCACGTCGATCCGAAGAAGGAAAACGGCGTCAAGCTCGAGTCGTTCATCTTCGACGCGATTCCTTTGGCCGAGAACTCCATCATTCTCGAAATCGTGCGGAGCGAACAGTTCGCGCCGACCAAAAACGCCACGGGCGCAGACAGCGCCGAGTCCACCCGGGCCATGATGGTCGAGCGCGCCGCACGATGGCTGGAAGCTGCAGGCGTGAAGGTGCCGCGGCGGCCGGACGGCTCGGCTGATTGCCTGATTGAGATAGCTCCGAGCTTCGCGTTGGGGCCCGCCGACGTGAAGGCAAAACGCGACCGGATCCCGGCCATCGGACGAGGAGATAGGGTGTACCTGGCCTGAGCTTGGCTGACCATTCTCACCCGGAGGGCGGTATCGCACCGGCCTCTACTTCGCCGAGAACTTGTGCACCGTCAGGCTGGTGTATTCCTGGCCGGGCTCCAGCACCACGGAAGGGAACTTCGGCTTGTTCGGTGAGTCGGGATAGTGTTGGGTCTCAAGGCAAAGACCCGCGTGCTTGGCATAGTGGTTGCCTTCCTTGCCCTTGAGCGAGCCATCGAGAAAATTGCCCGTATAGAATTGGACGCCCGGCTCGGTCGTGTGGATATCCATGACCCGACCGCTATGAGGCTCCCGCACCCGCGCACAGAATCTGAGGACGCCCGCCTTCCCGTTGAGAACATAGTTGTGGTCGTAGCCGTTGGCCAACTGCCGCAGACGGGCGCCGACGGTCCTCGGCCTGGTGAAGTCCAGCGGCGTGTCGTGCACACTGGCAATCGCGCCGGTCGGAATAAGTCCCGCGTCAACGGCAGTGAAACGATCGGCGTTCACGGTCAACTCATGGCCCAGGATGGTGCCGCTGCCTTGGCCCGCGAGGTTCCAGTAGCTGTGGTTGGTCAGGTTGACGACGGTCTTCTTGTCGGTCCGACCCTCATAGCTGATGCGTAGCTCGTCGGCATTCGTCAGCGTATAGGTCACCGTGCACGTGAGGTTCCCCGGGTAGCCCTCCTCACCGTCCTTGCTGAGATAGGTCATCTTGACCCAGGCCGCGTCTTCGGCCGCTACTGCCTCTTGCGTGTCCCACACGACCTTGTCGAACCCCTTGACGCCACCATGCAAGTGGTTGGGCCCATTATTGACCGCCAGCTTATATTCGACGCCGTCGAGGACGAACCTGCCCTTGCCGATGCGATTGCCGTAGCGTCCTACCGTCACTCCTATGTAGGCGGATTGCACCACGTATCCGTCCAGGCTGTCAAATCCCAATACCACGTCATCCAGGTTGCCGTTGCGGTCGGGCACATGCAAAGACACCAACGCCGCTCCAAAATCCGTGACCCGAGCGCGCAATCCCTTGGAGCTGGTGAGCGTGTACAGCGTGACATCCCGCCCTTCCGCCGTCTGTCCAAATGACTCCTGGTGAACATTCATAGCCACGTCTCCTTCACTGCCTGTGGTCGTTTCTCTCTGACGGCGCTTGCCGTATTTCCTGCGAACCAAACCAGCCGGGCCACCACCACAGGCAAGATCATCGCGCGACTCCGACCCGTCCGACCGTCGCTATGGCAGCGATCCCCCAGATTCACTGCAAGCGCACTGGAGTATACCGGACCATGTCGTCACTGTCAAAAGGGCTTTTTGCCGACTCCGCAAACGCACCAGACCCACCCAGACAGAAGCGGAGGCCCTTCGGCGCATGTCGCAGCAGGAAAAGGAGCGGGGCCCGCGTCGCACTGACGCGGACCCCGAAATATGTCGCCCGACTGCGGCGGATGCCCTGTGGCTCCTGTCGCGGGCGCTATCCGGCGTCAACCATTACCATGCCAGGGCAAATCAATCGCCGCAGCACGATCTAAACCACTGCCTCAAAACGCCACCGCTACCGGCAACGTTCGACCGGCGAGCCGGGCTACCTCTCCCGGCGACAGCGCCCGATTGTAGATGCGCACGTCATCGATCAGGCCGTGGAAATTACGACCGGTCGCTCCCGCGTTCTCGCCGATATAGAGGTTATTGCCGCTGCTGTCGATCTGCCCGCTGGAGGCAACGCGCGCCACCTCGACGCCGTCGATGTAGACCATCTCGTTGACGCCGTCGTACACCAGCGCGGCGTGACGCCACGTGTTCGTGGTGACGTCGCCGACACCATCCAAATGGCCACCGCTGAGACCGTTACATCCGAAGTGGATGGAATTGCCGTTTGTTGACGACCGGCTCATCCTGTAGGAGTTGTCTCCCTTGGCAACGATGGCCTCCCAGTCGTTGACGAAGGCCTGGACCTTGATCCAACAGGCGACGGTGATCGCGTCGCGGATGCCGAGAGAAGGACCGTTGCCACAATCCACATAGTCGTTGCCGCTGAACTCCATCGCGCCGCCAATGATCCCCGAAACCCACAGGGGATCCCCCTGGACGGTTCCGTGGTTCCCGTTGCCGGAGGAATCGGCCACCGTCGTGCCGGATCCTTCATCGAAGGTGTAGTGAGCCGCCAAACCCTCAGCGCTCGGCTGCACCGGATCGATGTATTCCGGTGTTGTTGAATACAGTCGGACGTCATCGATGTACAACTGGCCTGTCGCGCCGGCGCCCGCAACGCCGATCGTCAGCTTCGTGACGCTCGTGAAGTCGCCGCCCGCGGTCGACAAGTCGATGTTCCACGGGTGCCACAGCTCTTGAGCGAGGTCCGCAGTATCCCCCTTATAAGGCACCTCGGTACCATTGATCTTGATATAGAGCTGAGCAGTGGTGGTGTTGCCCGCAGTACCGTAGAAGAACAACGAAAGGCTCTTGATGTTCCAGGCGGTCCAGTCCTGAGCCGGCTCTACGGCGAACTCGGTCTCGGAAATGGTTGCGCCGTCTATGTTCTCGTATCTGAACGGCATGGACTGTGCATCGCCATGGCGAATGGTCTGTTCCGCGTACGGCGGGTCATCGTGGCCGACCTGTGAGCCGTTGGCGCCGACGTTGTAGCCGTCCTCCCAGGTCATGAAGATCTCGTTGCCAGCGTCGTCGGTGTAGCTCTCGAAATCGTCGAGCACAATGTGCTGCTGTGTCGTGAAGCTCCACACGGCGCTGTCCCAGGCCGTCGGCGTCTCGATCTCGTTGACCTCACCGATCTTCCAGTAATACGTCGTCGCGATGTCCAGAGTACCGGGACTGTAGGTGGCTGCCGCGATGGTATCGATCAAGGCCGTACCCTCGGCCACCGCGTTGCTGTCGCTGCTGAAATGCACTTGATGCGAAACCGCTTCCCGGCCCGGACGCCAGCTCAGCGAGGCGGTCCGACTTACCTCGGTGGCCCCGTCATCGGGCTGCGGCTCCTGCGCAAAGACGGGCTTGTGAAGGAACTGAACCTCACTGAGACCGTAGCTCGTCAGGCCTTTGAAGTTGCTCGCGGCGGTGATCCGGGCCGATCGCATCGGCAGACCATCCACATCAATGGTCTGTCCGACATACGTGGCCTTGCTGGTGCCCGGGGCCAGTTGGAAGTCGCCCAACGTCATCCATTCGTTGGGTTCCACCGCGTACTCTATCGTCACGTCCTTGAAGCCAAGGCCGAGCCATCCCTCGTACAAATTGTTATAGTTCCAGACATGCATCTGGTACACTTTGTAAACCCGGTCGAAATCGTACTGAATCCAGATGGGTCCTCCCTCGGCAGCGTCACCCCACCACATCGTGGTGTCGTCGATGCCGTGTTTTCCGTCAGTCAGGCCGGAGCCGTCCACAGTTGTTTCCGGCCCGCCTGACCCTTCCCCCGTAGGAAGCGAGGCAGTGGCGATGATGTCCTGAATCGCTCCGTCCGCTTTTACTGGCAGGTTCGAGCAAT
>CAZGRF010000168.1:0-7524 GCA_964527825.1 uncultured Pirellulales bacterium | reverse complement strand
GAGGTCTTGTGTGGAGCATTGTTGCCACGGGCAGCAGGACTGCTATTGACAGTGCCGCGGTTGCCAAGGCCGATCGGGTTGCCGACGAAGCGATAGCACGGTTTGCCTGATCCCTCTCGGCAGCGGGAATCCATGCCGGCCAACGGAACATCGCGCCGGCGATCAGAAGCTGGATGGCGCATGCCAAGACCGGCGCGTTCCACGGCACTGCTTCGCGCAAAAGGCGGGTCGCAAATGAACTGTCTTGACCTTGCGGCTGGGCGAGTGTGGCCAGCAAGTCGGGCGCATAGGAAAGAGCGATCAGATAGAGCAGATGGCCGCCTGCGACGGCTGCAAACCCATACAAGGCCCGTGCAACTCGGGGAGGCCGTGTGCAAGGCACATAGAGAGTCCAGAGGACGCCCATGACGATCAGGCAGTCAAGCCCGGCGAACGTGGCGCCCACGCGCACAGGCCGGCGGGCAATTACACCCGCCAGACCTGCGAGGCCACGGCCGACGCGGTCCGCGCCCAGCCAGACCCAGGGGATGGATGTGCGGGCAAGACTGTACAGGCCCAAGACGGCAACGGCTACGGCCGCAGCACGCAGGATGTCTTTGCCCCGCCCGTTCGATACGACAGCGAGAAATGCCAGCACGAGCGCGACGGCCATGACGTTCGCGGCAGGGGGCGTCAGAGCGACCATGCAGGCGGCGACGCCACCGACCAGCGGGATTGCCAAGGCTCTCCGCCAAGTCCTGAAGCCTGTGATGCCCGGGGCCAGCAGCGCGATGCCTAGCGCGCCGAGCGTCAGCATGCGTCGGAGAGGATGTGCCAGCAAGCCTGTTGAACCGGCCGCGATCCAAGCCGCAGCCAGTGAGGCCAGCGCCGCAACCACGGGGCCAAACGGCGCACTCGCGGACGACTGATGGCTTGGTCCAGACGGTTCGACCGGTTTCCGTTCAACAGGGTACACCTGGGGATTATCCCCAAGTCCATGGTACCAGGCAACAAGAAAACCAAGCACCACAGCGGCAAATCGACCGGGCCGCCTGCTGTCTTTCACCGGGTGCGGCCCGAAATGCTGCCGCATCTGGCTCCCACCATCTCAATAGGCCAGCTATCGCTCCGATCTGCTACTCGGTTCCTACAGCACCCAGGTATTCTGCGATCGTGGGACATGCCACATCCGCCACGGGGCAGGATGTCCAGGAAAGCACCGACGTCAGGTTCTGCGCCGACGACAGTTTGGAGTCCGACGAGCACTTGGCGGAATCGACGGGACATTGCGTCGGCACTGACGGACACTCAGTCTCTGTCACCGGGCATTGTGTCTGCATGGTGGGACACTGAGTAGCTACCATTGGACAGAAGGTCGCCACCGGGGGGCACCCGGTCTGAACCGTCGGGCACTGTGTCAGCGTCTGCGGGCATTCTGTCTGGGTCGCGGGACACTGTGTGAGCACCGCCGGACACACCGTCTGGCTTGCGGGGCACTGCGTCGGAGCAGTCGGACACGCTGTCACCTTGGCCGGACATTTGGTTGCCACCGCGGGGCACGAGGTCGTCATCGTCGGGCACTGGGTTTCCGTCGCCGGACACCGCGTTTCAACCGTCGGGCACTGCGTCATGGTCACCGGACACGCGGTCTGGCTGGACGGACACTGGGTCTGGAACGCCGGACATTGTGTCGCCACGACGGGACACTTGGTCTCAACCGCCGGGCACAGCGTCGTCATGGCGGGGCAATGCGTCGATGTTGCGGGACATATCGTCTCCACCGCCGGGCACTGCGTGAGAGACGTCGGCCGGGACGTGGGCTGCTCGGATTCGACCGTTGTGTACATTAGGGAGAACGCCAGGTCGATCGAGTTCATCGCAAGATCATAGGCGGGATGCCCCTCGGGATAGCGCAACTCCTGCCATGGACGCGGCAGCTTGCTTCCGACGTCCAGCGCGGCGTCATCCATGAAATGCTCCGGCCAGCGGCGCGTCTTCCAGCCGAACTGACCGTCGGCAGTCTCCACCTGGACCGCCAGCCAGAATATCTCCGGGTGGTTAAGCGAACCGCTCTGCAGGAAAGCCTGGTTCGGATCAACCTTGAGATCGATTTGCCAGACCTTGGTGTCGCTGCTCGGAATCAGTTCGCCGGAAGCTGGGTCCCACCACCATGCGCCGCCAATCAGTGTAGCGTGATAGAGCGTCTCCTCGAATTGGCCGGCCTGGAAATCCGTCTCCCACAAGACCTCTGGAGCCGGTTTGGAGAATTGATTCTCCTGGTCGGGACCCACCGGACCGGCCGGATCATCCGGGTGGATGCTAACTCGGATCTTCTCGATCCGGCCCTGCTGGTCGTCTTTCCACGAACCCCACAGGCGGATGAGCGTCAGCAAGTCCTGGCTCGTGCACTGGAAATCATCTGCCAGGACGCGCGGCTCCAGATCGTTGCCGTCCGCGCGAATGTCAATGCCACGAGGTGTCAGATCGGGACCCTGGTACCATTTCACGTCCTGCGCCAAAGGCCGAATCCAGACCTCATGGTCTTCCGCCTCCCCGTCCGAAGCCGGGCCGTTAGGATCGAGGCCGCCACGTGTGCTGATACGGAACCTTGCATAAGTCATGCCGGTCGCTGCGTTCCGTGGCACCGAGAACGACATGACGTGGACGCCATCCGGCAGAAAGCCGTTGACCACTTGCTCGCTGGGTTGCCAAATGTAGTCGGCGTTGAAGTCGATCCACCCTTGAACCACGCCGCCTCCTCCGTTGACCTGGAGCGTGAGCGAGGCGCCCTGGCCCTGAACCAGAGGCGGGATGGACACGCCGTTCTCATCGTCGTTACCATGGCCGTTGTCGCCAAGCGCGTCAAGGTCGGGCTGCCCGTCGGGTTCCGCGTCGGGCTGATCGCGGCCGCTGCCCAGCCAAGGCCCCCCGATGACGTGACGCGCGCCATCATGCATCATCAAGGTGGGATAGCGCGCCATTTCAGCATCGTCCAGCGCATCGCCCCAGTCATAGGCGGCTGCGGCCGGTTCCGCTTGGGGCTTCAGGTAGTAGTCTTCTGTTTCGCCATATTGGTATCCCTCTTCTGGCCCGGACCCTGCAGACGAGGGGTCTCCTGCCCAAGGTTGCTCCGAAATCGTGATGCGGACCCAGAGGGGACTCGGATCGGTGGCCGTTTCAGGGTGCCAGCAGAGGAACGCCGGACTCGTGAGGGTGAACGTGCCGAGCCCCGGCGGCGCGGGCTGATGGTCTTGCACCACCCACTCCGGCACTATCGTACCGTCGTCGCATTCGATCGTGTCGTTCCAGTCACCGTCACGGTTCCAATCGCACCAGATATTCACGTAGACTTGCCTTGCTATATCGCTTGTCACCGTGACCGCGTAGTCGAGGGTCGTCTCTTGGCACGACGGCATGACGACCGGGAACTGAAGGCCGTCATCGGCTCCGTCCCTGTTGGAAACACCAGCCGAAGGACTCAGGTTGTTGACAGTATCCTCGTCCGGGCCGAGGTCCGCTTCATTTTCCAGGCTCACCCACCGGCCCAGGTAAACTGCGTCTCGTGGTGTCAGGTGCAAAGGTCCGTAGGGAGGCGAGCCTGCCTGCTGGATGGTCGGGAAGTACGCGACGGTGCCGTCGGGATAGGCCGGCATTTGGGTTGTCGGAAAGCTGTTCGAACTGTCGGGCGCATCGCCCAAATCGTGTGCGGCAGTCGTGTTGTCGCCACTCGTGATAACAAAAGCCAGATCGAGAGGCTGGCCGGCATAGCCGTGACCCTGGGGATAGTCCATCGCCAGCCAGTCCGAGCTGTCCGGGGGAAGGTATGCGGCTCGATCGTTCCACTGCCATTGCCGGCTCGTGGTCTTCCAGCCGAAGCCACCCGAGACGTTGGGATCGGGCAGACTCACAGCCAGCCAGTAGACGTTTCCTTCCTGCTGCACGAAGGGCTCAGCCGCGCAGAAGTCGCACTGGTACGCCCGTCTATGATTGTTGGCTAAGAACGAGTTCATCACAGGATCGTACCAGTTCTCCGGGCCGTCATGGATGACGCTGACCGTGTACTGGTCAGGGGAAAACGTTTGCTGCCATAGCAGCTCGCCCGGCCGGCTCCATGTTTTGCCATCGGCCGGCACGTCGGAGTAGATCCTTAGCTCTAGTGTGAGGCTGTTCGGACCTTCTTTGGGCGGTGTGTCATCCAAAAATGAGGCCCAAATGTGGATGTCGCGGACAGGTCCTGTTGCCGAACACCTGAAATCGTCCGCCAGAACCGCGTCCGACAGGCTCACATCGGTGCCGGCGGCACTCAGATCAGGCAACTGGGGCCAGTGCATCTTGTGCAGGTCGCCTCGCTGCCAACCGCAGGCACTCTCCTGTGTGGCGGGAACCTGCGTTGCGAGAAAGACCGGGATGAGTAGGGAACAGAAGAAGAACGTGCGGAATGAACGAGATTGTGTCGACCCTTTCATGGTCATGCCCTCCTGTCCAATGCCCTGGACAAAACCTAACTCGTACATTTGGACGCTGTTCGGGATCAAACTCCCCCAAGGCGGGTTGGTCTCCGAGTGTCCTTACGTTACAGTGAGGTTCGCCATGCACCATGCCTGAGACGCCGACGGCACACGTTGACCCTCCTCCAATTGTTGGCAAAGAGTATAGCAGCAGATGGGAGAAAATCAACGGAAAAGTGTGTTTTTATTGGCACTTTCGGCGAGTTGCCAAGACGTGGAAATGAGAGTGCTGGGACTCGAACCCAGGACCTACGCATTAAAAGTGCGTTGCTCTGCCGACTGAGCTACACTCCCGAGTGTGCTAAGTGGCGACAATATAACGCCTTCCTGAACGAGTTGTCAATTACTTTCGACAGCGCCGGATCGACGAGCGTGGGTCGGCAAGAGACAATCGCTGTGCTGCGCCCGTGTGTGTGTGGCCGTCCGGCCTCAGTATTCTGGTGTCGATCTTGGCCGGGCAATTCTGGGGTACGGTTGACGCGAGGGCGTCAGCCGCTTAGAATCCGGCAAGCTGCCAAGGTACCATGGGAGATACGTATGAACGTACGTGGGGTCGTTCTTGCCGGCGGGACAGGGTCTCGCCTTCACCCGTTGACGAAGGTTACGAACAAGCACTTGCTTCCGGTCGGGCAGAAACCCATGATTTACTATCCGATTGAGAAGCTCACCGGCGTCGGCGTGGAAGAAATCCTTATCGTCACGGGCGTCGAGCACATGGGGGATGTCGTGGGCTTGTTAGGGTCCGGCCGGGAGTTTGGATGTCGGTTCACCTACAAGGTCCAGGACGAAGCGGGAGGAATTGCCCAGGCCCTGGGCTTGGCGGAAAATTTCGCGAATGGGCAATCCCTAGCCGTGATTCTCGGCGACAACATTTTTCGAGACTCGCTCGCGGACTGTACCGAGAGATTTGTCGAACAGGGTCGCGGCGCGAGACTGCTGCTCAAGCAGGTCTCCGACCCGACCCGGTTTGGAGTGGCCGAAATCCACGACGGCATGGTGGTCGGCATCGAGGAAAAGCCTCAACAGCCCAAATCGGACTGCGCGATTATCGGTGTGTATTTCTATGATGCCTCCGTTTTTGACATCATCAGGACTCTGAAACCATCCGCCCGTGGAGAGCTGGAGATTACCGATGTGAACAACGCGTATATCGACAAGGGGCAATTGGCCTACGATGTGCTTGAGGGCTGGTGGACGGACGCCGGAACGTTTGAGTCGCTCACGAGGGCGAGTGAGTTGGTTGCAAGGGAGCCTCCACTATGACGAGACAGGCCGTACCATTGAAAGCAGTTCGTCTGGAAGACGGGTTTATCGTTCGAAGCTCCGGCGAACTGATCGAGGGCTTCGGTATTCACCGTAGCAGGGTGATGCCTGACGAACGAGGCCGGCTCGGCGAGATCATGCGAGCGGATGATCCCTGGTTTGAAAAGTTCGGGCAGGTCTATTTCACGACGACCTACCCGGGAGTGGTCAAAGCGTGGCACTATCACCGCAGACAGACAGACCATTTCTACGTTGTCCAGGGGACGGTCAAGGTCGGCCTTTACGATTCAAGGAAGGACTCACCTACACACGGTACGGTACATGAGTTCTATCTGGGAGAGCATTGTCCCGGCCTGGCGCGGATCCCGGCAGGGGTCCAGCATGGATGGATGTGCGTCAGCCCAAGAGAGGCGATCATCGTGAACCTCGTTTCCGAACCGTACAACTATGCTGATCCGGACGAGTTCCGCACGCATCCCCACGACAATGACATTCCTTATGATTGGGCGCGCCGGGATGGGTAGAGAGGTCGTCGCGATTCTCGGAGGCCGGGGCATGCTCGGGACCGACCTGGCGGCTGCCTGTGCTGAGAAGGGCTTTGTGGTCAGGACCTACGACTTGCCCGAGTTTGATATCACCGATACGAAGCAGCTCCGGCCGGCGGTTAGTGGCGCGGACGCGATCCTCAACTGTGCTGCTTACACGAATGTTGATGGAGCCGAGACACACGCCGAGTTGGCCCATCGTGTGAACGCGGAAGCGGTGGGGTGTTTGGGTGCGTTGGCGCGCGAGCACGCAAAATGGGTGCTGCACTTCAGTACGGATTTTGTCTTCGACGGCACGCTTGACAGACCGTATCGTGAGACCGACGGCCCGAACCCGATCAGCGCGTACGGGAGAAGCAAGCTCGAAGGCGAGCGGTCCCTCGACGAGAGCCGCTGTCCTCATTGTACTGTCCGGCTGCAATGGACCTACGGCAGCCACGGCAGGAGTTTTGTAACCAAGGTGGTGGAGCGCGCCGGGAGTGGTCAACCGCTAACCGTGGTGGACGATCAGGTCGGTGCGCCCACGGCCACAACGGAGGTAGCCAAGGCTGTGTGCCGTCTTCTGGCGACCCGGGCGGAGGGGCTCTTCCATTTCGCCAGCGCCGGCTGCGCCAGTCGATATGAAACAGCCGGGTTTATTCTGGACCGGCTCGGGCTGAACGTCGACCTAAGACCTTGCAGGAGCAGCGACTACCCAACACCAGCGGCGCGACCGTTGAACAGCCGATTTGATTGCAGTAAGATTCAGTCGTTGCTTGAGGGGCCGATTGAGCCTTGGCAAGGGCCGCTGGAACGCTTTTTGAGGCGACTATGCGAAGAATCCTCGTAACGGGCGGCGCAGGTTTTATCGGCAGCAATTTCGTGAGGATGGTACTGTCGGAGTACAGGGATTACCTCGTGGTGAACCTCGACAAGCTCACCTACGCGGGCAACCTCGAGAATCTCGCGGAGTTCATCGAGCATGACAACCACAAGTTTGTCCACGGAGATATTTGCGACGGTCCGTTGGTTGAGAGGCTTCTCGACGAGTATAGGATCGACGCGATCGTCAACTTCGCTGCCGAGAGTCACGTAGACCGGTCCATCACGGGACCCAAGATCTTCATCGAAACGAACGTGGCCGGCACGCTGACACTGCTGGAAGCGGCCCGCGATAAGAAGATCGGGCGTTTCGTCCAGGTCTCTACCGATGAGGTGTACGGCTCGCTCGGACCGGAAGGCATGTTCAC
>CAZGRF010000167.1:0-7568 GCA_964527825.1 uncultured Pirellulales bacterium | reverse complement strand
GGCCATTGCTCATCATGGTCAGGCATTTCTCCCAGACGTCCCACGTATGGCTGAAGTGTCCTTTGAAAGTAACGGATTTGGCGATTAGCGGATCGAGGCTGAAGTTGACCGGTTTCGGTCCCCAGCCGATCTTGGTAATCTGGCCGGTCGGCCGAACGGCGTCCATCGACAGCTTCAATGTCGCCGACACTCCCGCCGTATCGATAACGAGATCGGCGCCCAAGCCGTCGCCCAAAGACATAATGGTCTGTAGAGGGTCTTGCTTGCTGCTATTGATAGTGACGGTGGCGCCGAAGGACTTGGACAGTCCCAGACGACCATCGTCGCCCTCGGTGCCGATGGCAACGATTTGGCTTGCTCCGGCCATCTGTGCCATCTTCATACACAGCAACCCGATCGGTCCCGGTCCGATGACCACGACCGTATCGCCGGGATTGACCGTGCTGTTGCATATCACCGACTTGTAAGCCACGCAGAAGGGCTCGGTCAGCGACGCGGCTTTGAGCGAGACATTGTCCGGGACCCTGTGCAGAATCCTGCTGGGAACCTTGACATATTTCGTGAATGCCCCGTCGAGGTGAAAACCGAATCCCTTGCGCTGCTTGCAGAGATGATAGTTGTTGGTCCGGCAGAGGGTGCAATGGCCGCAGTAATCGGCATGCGTTTCCGCCGTGACACGATCTCCGATTTTCCAATTGCCTACGTTCTTGCCGACCTTGGTGATCGTGCCGGCGAATTCATGTCCCAGAATGAAGGGACAGTTGAAATCGAAAAGCACCGCACCCGTGTGCATATGCGGGTCAGTGCCGCAAACGCCGACATACGCCACCTCCACCAACACATCGTTCGGGCCAATCTCCGGAACGGGCACATCCCGCAGCTCCGTCGCATTGGGCTTGTTTTCATATTTCACAACGGCTTTCATGATGTCCCCTCATGCACGATTCGATTACTTCAGGACCTTCTTCACAGCCTCGACAATCGCAGCCTCCGTGAGACCATAATGGTCCAGGAGCTCTTCATAGCTCAACGCGGACTGGCCGAAGGAATCCTGTACCGCCACCGCTTCGATGGGCAAGGAACTGCCTCGAAGAACGAAGGAGACAGCCTCGGCAAGACCGCCGATGATCGTGTGCTCCTCGACAGTGACGACGCCTTTCATGCCACCGGATAGTTCCTTGATCGCGTCTGCGTTAATCGGCTTCAACGTACTGACGTTGACGACGCGAAGCGAAATCCCCTCTTTGGCCAGAGTCTCAGCCGCTTGGAGCGCCTTATAGATCATGTAGCCATGAGCAAAGACCGTAACGTCAGATCCTTCACGGATCACCGTGGGCCGGCCGATCTTGAATTCCTGGGCTTCGTCGGTCACGTCGGGCACTTCATTGCGATTGATCCGCATATACACCGGGCCTTCGTGCTCGATCAACGCCTCGACCATCTTCCTCGTTTCGATCCCATCGGCCGGAGATAGAACGGTCATGTTCGGAATCCCCCGCATGATCGCGATGTCCTCGATACTCTGATGCGTGGCGCCGTCGCCGAAATCCGAAATCCCACAACTCGATCCAATGACTCGCACGTTCACGTTGCCGATACACACGCTAACGCGAATCTGGTCGTAGGCTCGCCCGGCCGCGAAAGCAGCGAACGAGTGCACGAACGCGATCTTGCCACTCAGCGCCAGACCAACCGCGGTGGAGATCATGTTCGCCTCGCCAATACCCATCTCGAAATGCCGCTCAGGGAATTCCTTCTCGAAAAGGCAACTCATCGTGGACTTGCCCAAATCGGCCTCCAACGCAACGATTCGCTCGTCCTTCTTCCCCAGAGCGACAAGAGTCTCACCATAGACTTTTCTGCAGTTCTGCACATTCATCAATCGTCTTCCTTAGTCCGCGAACAGTTTGCGTGCCGTTTCGAATTGCTCCTGGGTCATTATCCCGTGATGGAATTCCGCTTTCCCTTCGGCAAACGGCACTCCCTTGCTCTTGACCGTGTGCGCGACGATCATGACAGGCTGACCTTTCACGTTGTCGGCCTGGTCCAATGCGTCGACGATCTGGTCGATGTCGTGTCCGTCGATTTCGATCACATGCCAACCGAAGGCCTTCCATTTTTCTCCATGCGGATTGGTGTCATAGCGTTCCGCGACCGGCCCTGTCGCCTGAACGCCGTTCTTATCGAGGATGGCCACGAGGTTGTCCAGCTTGTAGCAAGCTGCCGCCATGGAAGCCTCCCAGATCTGCCCTTCCGCGATCTCCCCATCTCCCAGTATGCAGTAGACCTTGTAGTCCTTCTTGTCCAGTTTTCCCGCCATGGCCATGCCGCAGGCGACGCTGAGTCCCTGCCCGAGCGAGCCGGTGTTCGCCTCGACTCCGGGGGTCCTCATCATCTCGGGATGCCCTTGGAGTATCGTGCCAAGCTCTTTGAGCGTGCTTAACTCCTTCTCCGGGAAGTATCCCCACCGGGCCAGCGCGGCGTACTGCGTCAGGGCGGCGTGGCCTTTGCTCAGGAGGAACCTGTCCCGATCAGGCCACTTCGGATTCTCGGGTTTGTGACGCATCTTGTGGAAGTAAAGCACGGCGACGAGATCGGCAATCGAACACGAGCCGCCCAGATGGCCGGGCTTGCCTGCTCCGATCATCATGACAATGTCGTAGCGCAGCTTCCTCGCTATTCCTTCCAATTCTGCTTTCTTCTCGGCGGATACGGACATAACGGAACATCTCCAAGAAACGACTGTGACTGCCATATCGTAAAGGTTCAGATATTAGCAGACCCAGCGGAGTCGTGCAATCAGTTTTCCCAGATTGCTCCCAATCCCGGGTGCCGTTCACATCCGTGGGCGAGTCTCGCCCGGCGGGACCAAAGGATTGTCACGTCTGAGGATGTGCCGGGTGTTAACGGGTTAAATGGAGTTTCTTCATCTCTCTTGCTCCTGACGCGAAGAGGTCCCGTGCACACCGTGGTCTCTCCGAGTCATCTCGAAGCGGTCGTGGCGGCGTGAGCCTCTCCCGGGGCGGGTCCGCATTCATTGCGCGAGCCTCTGGGGCTCGCGACAACGCCGGGCGCCGCCAGCCAAGAATCCAAACGATGAGAGACTGGAAATCGACTATTGAAACTGTATCCAATCGATTTCCACGTTCTTCGCGTCGGGAAGCTTGACAACCAAATCATGGATGCCGGAAGGCGCTTCTGAGAGGTCTGACTTGCTCACGCTCCAATCCGTATTGTCCGCGATGTTGACCTGAGCGAGCGACGGCCCGTCGACGGCATCGATTCGGATATCGATAACACCTCCTGTTTGCGATGAGGATTTGACTGAGACCGATTTCAGCTTCTCCTGCCCGAAATCGACCTTGTTATATCGAATCCAGGCGTTCTGGGCCGTCAGGGCCGCTTTCCATCCATCTTGCTTCTGATTCGGGTCAACGAATGTGACGGATGCTCCTTCCGGGCTGATGGTGCTGTATCTGTCTATCTGGATTTCACTTTTGGCTTTGGTGATACCCACACCGCGCAGGGTGGGAATGACCTTCTGTATGGTGCGGTCGTCGTTGAAGGATAGATAGTCAGCCTTTATGGAGCGGTTCTTATCAAAATCAGGGGACAAATCCTTGTCATGATAGAACAAGTACCACTGGCCTTTGTATTCGACAATTGAGTGATGGTTTGTCCAGCAGCCGCTGGCTGACTGGTCCATGATTACTCCCTTCCACTCATAAGGCCCCAGGGGGCTGCTGGCGATTGAGTATTCAAGTCTCTCGGATCCTCCGTCGACTGCATGTGGATAGGTCAAGTAGTAGATACCGTTTCGCTCAAACGGAAAGGGGCCTTCAATCAACCCGGGCCGGGGGAGGTTCTGAACCCGCTGCGGCTGCGAATCCAGCTCAACCATATTGTCTTTCAATTTGGCCATCGATATCCCTCCCCAAAACAGATAGGCGCTTCCATCCTTGTCAATGAGCACTCCAGGGTCTATTCCGCGCACACCGTTTATAGGCTGTTCTTCGGCCTTGAAAGGACCGTAAGGCGTATCTGCTATGGCGACCCCGATTCTGCCACCGGTAGGGAAGTAGAAGTAGTACTTCCCGTTCTTGTGAACGCAGTCCGGCGCCCACATGCTGTACGATTTGCGGTTAAGCCAGGGGACCTCGGTCTGGGTCAGAATGACTCCGTGATCGGTCCAATCGATCAGATCTTCGGAAGAGTAAACGTGGTAGTCTTCCATGCAGAACCAGTTGGTCTGCGCACCGCTGCCCGGAGGGGCCGGGATATCATGAGAAGGATAGACATAGATCTTGCCTTCGAACACCCTTGCGGTTGGATCGGCTGAAAACTGCGCCTTTATGAGAGGGTTCTGCGCCAATCCCGAATTCGCGCCAAGCAGCGCAAACACACCGAGGATCAGTGAGTAACGGGCCAATCGATTTACCATGAGTTGTCCTCCTTTTGCAAAAGTCAACATGTTATCCGACATCTCCCAATCGCCTGCTGAAAGGCCTCTTAGAACGCTAGAAGTCACGGAGATCAGTATGAGCACGCATGATTAAACCATTTATGTCCTGTCACTCCGTGATACTACGGATTGTAGACCAATACCGCCCCACCGCCGGGCGCTAGTGAAAAGTTGACGCTGCCGTCATCACCTACCGAAATCAGTTTCTTCCCCGCCGATCCATCCTCTTGATCGTAGAAGAGATCCAACGACTTGCCTTTCAACCAGGGCAGCGAAATCGTCAGGTCCTTGCTCTCTCTGTCCGCGTGCGTCGCGGCAACATACCAGCGCTCTCCAGAGCGGCGGGCGAGCACCACATACTTGCCCGGGTAACCATCGATGAAACGGACTTCATCCCAGCCCGCCGGCACCGTCTTGAGAAAGTCGATGACATAGGCAGGCTGCTCCTCCGGGTTGTTCGGCGTGATACCGAAATGCTGGATCGACGACTGATAGAGCACCGCGGTGGCGAGCTGGAAGGTATCGGTGGTCCGGCGCGTGTTGCCCCGTCTTTGATCGCGCGAGAAGCGCTTATTGAGCAGGACCGGGCCGTAGTCCATGGCGGCCACCGGATTGCGCACGAAGGGAAAGACCGTGCTGTTGAAGGCCTCGTTGTTGGCGAACCCCTGGGAGAAGATGAGGTTTTCCGAGGCAGTTACGGCCTCGCTGGTCATGTGGTTGGGATACATGCGCTCCCAGCCGCGAGGCAGCGTGGCACCGTGGAAGTTCAGCATGAGGCCATAGAGGTTCGCGTCGGTCATGATGTCTTCGTATAGCTTCATGGTCATCTGCTTGTCGCCGCCGAAGAAATCGATCTTGAGACCCTTGACCCCGATCGACTTGAGCCACGCCATTTCACGGTGGCGGGCCGGCGCGGTGTCCATGCAGTTGCGCGGCGACTGCGGAGCGTCGTTCCAGTACCCGTTTGAGTTATACCAGAGGAACACACCGACGTTCTTCGAACAGGCGTAGGCCACCAGTTCGGCCATTTTATCACGGCCGATCCTTTGATCCCACAGCGCGTCGATGAGGATGTACTCGAAACCGAGCTCAGAGGCCAGATCAATGTAGGTGCGCTGATCCTTCTCATTCATGCTCGGGTCCTGCCAGAGAATCCAACTCCAGGTCGCACGGCCCGACTTGTAGGCTTCTGAAGGCTCATAGAGCGGCTTGACCACGTCGGTGGCGACAGTGGTCTCCACGATAGGAGCGAGCGTTTCACCAATGGTGATAGTGCGCCATGGCGTCAGCAACGGCAGTGAGCCTGAAACCGTGGCTTCGCCAAGACCGGCATTCTCGGCCTTCTCCGGGAAGGCGACAGCATAGAGCCCTTCGTCTGTCGGATCGCTCAACCGCGATCCGGCATACTTGCTGGACACACCCGTCTCGGAGACGAGCGCCCAGCCATCGGAGCCCAGGCGAAACAGCGCGGGAAACGTAAAGCCCAGACCGGGATGCGACTTCGTGCCCACGGGCACGTCCATCATGTATCCTTCCTCGTAACTCGGCTTGGTTGCGGCAAAGCCGCCGCCCCACCGTACCTGTTGCGTCACGAAGGCGGTTGTCGATTTTGGAAACTTGAAGCCGGTCAACTCACGCTCGATGACGATGCGGCGTTTGTTCCGCGACGAAACGCGATAGGCCAGTGCCACGTCGCGGTCACTCACGCGGAAGATCACCTCAAGCGTATCATTCTCAGCGTTCGTTAGACGCACCGTCAGTTCGTTGGCCTGGTAGTGCACTTCGCTCGTCTTGCCGTGCGGCAGGGTATAATGCTCGTCGATCTCCGCATTCTGGGCATCGGCATCCCTAAGTCCCGTGGCAAAACTGCCGATGCTCGTCTCCAAGCCGAGCGGCGAGGCTTCGAGCACCGACTTGTCTTTGTATGTAACCTCGTAGAAAGGTTGGCCCGACTCAAGTTTGACTTTCACAGAGATTGCGCCGTCGGGGCCCTGCGCCTCCTGGGCATGGAGGCCCGTCGAAAGAGACAGCACGACGACGGCAATCCCGAGAATGGATGGCCCGGTCAGTAGTCGAAAAGGATGTGGTGTCGTCAAAAATGTCTGCATGTTCATATTCCTCAGTCCAGCTTGACATCTACCTTCCAATGTTCCGCGGCAGCCTTCAGTTCGTCCAGTGTCAGGTACGTCACTGCACCATGCTTGGGGCGGTTGAAGTTTGTCCCCTTCATCACGCCCTCATTGAAGTGACCGATATCCTTGTAGGTCACGAAGTCCTTGGTTTCGCTGAATCCCATGTTGTTGGGCCGGCCGCCATAGACATCATACATCAGCACGTAGGTATCGGTCCCGAGTCGTTTGAACACGTTGGGCGCTTCGGTGGGAACCGTCTCGGGATCGATGCGTCTCGTTTCAGCCACATATCCCTTGTTGATTTCGTCGGAAACGGCGTGAAGGACCCTGGCATTCGAAACGTAGTGCAGATGGAACTTGTCCCCTACCTTGATGATGTCGCCGTCGATGCCGCCGATATCGGGAATCATCTCCGGCTTGGTCTCTAACTTGGTAAAGGCGTCGTCCGCATAGGAACAGTAGAGATTGGCGTTCTTATTGTTGTAGCGAATGGTGAAGTAGACCATCATCTTGCCCTTGGCCTCGTCGTAGACCGTTTGAGGCGCCCAAGAGCAGTCAATATCGCCGAGCTCGGGGAAGGCTTTGTCCACGCGGAAGTCCGACACTGTCCAGTGAATCAGGTCGAAAGATTTCATCAGCACGATGGCGCGATTGTTGCCCCAGCCGTACTTTTCCTGGGGCCGCTGCCAGGGTGTGTCGCGAAAACCCGCACGCTGGCCGAAGATGTGCAGATCGGTCATGGCCAGGTAGAAACCCCCGTCGGGTCCGCGTGTCATGTGTGGATCGCGCACACCTTTCTGTTCGGCCAGCTCGGCGCCGTTGAAGATGGCCTGGCCATTGTTGAGATCGGTGAAGGTGTAGCCGTCGCGGCTGATAGCCATGTAGGCGGACTGGGTCTGGTCTTTGAAGTAGACCATGACGTAGCCGGCAAAGTCTTTCTCTTCGAGCTTGCGGGCGTTCTTGGGCTTTTCGAG
>CAZGRF010000166.1:4178-7606 GCA_964527825.1 uncultured Pirellulales bacterium | reverse complement strand
AGAGTCAATGCCGCGCCCGTCGAAGTAAGGTAGTAGTCGCCCAGCAGAAACACCCAGTATGCCAGCACGATCAGTCCCAGAACCAGCGCAGCCATCACGTCCCTTTCCACACCATCGCGTGGCACTAGTCTACAGTGGCCCCGGCCATTCTGACAAAGTCCAGTCCTTTCGCCGTCAGCACCAGCCTGTCTCCCATGACTTGCAGGAATTTGAGGCGCCGCAGGACGTCCACTATCCGTCTCTGCGCCGGGTCGTCCGACCAGGGCCCGCTCATCTCCAGTGCGAGCTTGCATAGCACCCACGCCCCCAGGCGAATCTCATCGGGTTTGGGCGGGACCCACAGCCATGACCCGCGTCCAACCTCGCGGTAGGCGGCCAGGATGAAACCTGTGACAGCGAGAAGGAAGGCCAGCAGACCTGTCTCGGCGTTGGGACTCATGGTAACGCGGTCGGCCAGAGAGACCTGGCCCATCAATCCGAGAATGAGGATCCCGCCGACAGCGTAGCCCGCAGCGAGCCACGACGGGTGGCGTTGCATGATCGGCGTGGCATACGTCGCCACGAGCAAGGTGAGAAACACGACCGTGCCGGCAAGCCACATGCTATCAAGCCGGATTTGAGGCCAGCGGGAACCGGAGTTGGCCAGGACAAAAACGATTACATAGGCGAGAAACACGTTGACGGCCGTGTAGAAAACCATAGGCTCCAAATCGAAAGCAGCGCGGTCCCTGAGAAAGACATAGCCGGCAACACCTGTCACAACCAGCGCGGCCACCGCGACAAAGACCGGCGTCAGCGCCACCGTCAAGACCACATATACAATCGCCCCGCGCCGTTCCTTCTCCAGCACCGCCGCCAATCGCCGCTGCACAATGTCAACATCAGATTCGTCCATGCGTTCACCTCCCACGACAAGGCGTGGCTTTGTCAGCGATGACCATAGTCCCTACCGATCATTCCAACTGTCGCCAAGCGTAGAATCCGGGGGCCAGAGGGAGACGGTATTCTCCGTACATTGAAAAGTCAGACGGCGGCGTGACCATGCGGGCGTGCCCCACGACGAGGCCATAATGGCCGAAGAATCCGCCCCCCCATGTCAGTCGAACCAGTGGCTCACCCATCTCATCCGGTAGAACTTGTGCGTATCTCGGCCTCAGCCGAGCTATTGCTCGCGGCTGTTTGGAACGCAGGACAGGGGTTCCTGACGAGTCATGCGGTCCTCCCATGTAGTCGTTTGGGTCGAGCGCATCCAACCATGACCTAATGCCATCGACATTGGCTCTCATTTGCATCCGCCTCGCAAAACCGTGCGTGAATGGGCTGCGCACCAAGGGGAAGACAGGACTGAACGAAAGTGCAAAGGACCCAACCGGAATGACAATCAAAGCGATCCAGAAGATGGCAAAGTGCCAGCCGCGGCCGCCGCGCCTGAGGTGCCTGTCAACCACGAGCACCGCCCAGACGAACACCGCGACAAAGACGAATGGGACGAAGCCTGTGAAGACAAGATATCCGTTCAGCGCCGTGCTGAGGAAACCGCACACGTACGCAAGTAGCCCGAAAGGCCCGAGGAAGATCATAGGCACGACGGTCACCACCATCACGACGATGGCCAAGACAAGCCATCTCGTCGTCGCTTTCGAGCTTGACCATAACAATCATATCCTTGGGCCACGCTACAGGCGAGCGTCCGATCGGGCGTGACGCCTCCGCATCCGCCGTAGTGGGCCTCTCACAACAGTCCGTCCGCGTCCTTGGGAAGTCGGGAGCCTTTGCGAGGAGGCGGGTCGTCGAAACCCCGGAGATGGACAAAGACGGTGTTTCGCTGGTCATCGACGGTCACCTCGACCCTGCAACTGCGGCCCTCGGGGCGAACGTGATACCGTCGTGTCGGTCGCATGAGTCGTCGCCTGAACCACTCAGGTCCGTCCCTTTGAGCCCGGTAGGATGCGTACTCCTCGGGCGAAGACGGCCCGTCCAGACTAATCACGATCATCTCTTCGGCGGCGAATCGCCCATACTCGGCGCCCTGTAGAATGGGGGATTCATCCAGGAACCGCGCGATGTCGTTCCGATCGGCCGCAAAGCGAATGTAGATGTCTGTCTGATCGGGACACCACCAGGTCGCTATCCTCACGTCTCGCGCCGACGGGGGCAACGCGGCGGTACCGATGCGCACCAGAAGCGCGCGTGCCCGGACGCCCGGCAGTGACGGATAGATCGATACGCCACCCATAGCCAGCGCAGGCAGCACAAGAAGGATCGCCCACGCCAGTTGGCTTCTGAGATGTCTTCGCAGCGCGAAGTAGGTCATAACCTGGAAAACGACTAAAGCCCATAGGAAGAGGCCGAACTTGACGATGGAACTGACCTCGGCCAAGTCAGGCCCCGGTGCCCACCCAGAGCTTCGTGCGCGCATCCCCGACGGGACAATGACACACAAGAGCAGCAGCACGACGAAGCTCAGAATAGACCAGCGCCAGGGGAAGCCGGGGGCCGCTTTGTTCGGCTGGTCCCCGCCCACAGATGCAAAACGATGGCCGCAACTGCGACAACGATGCCTGCCGACAAAGGCGGCACAGACCGTGACAGGCAGCGCGAAGAGTGCGGGGACCAGGCCGACGAACGCAACCAGTGCCAACGCACCGATGTTCAACAGGATAGAAGTCAAGCCGAGTATCCAGAGGATGAAGCAAACACTGCTAGTGACGAGCAGCGGCCTACTGCGCATGCGGATCCGCATGCTGCCGCATTGGGGGCAGTGTAGCCATCTGGCCGCGGGACCAGTCTGTGGCTTTCCTGCCGAGCCGTCATCAGGCTCGTCTTGCCGTCCCATCTCGCTGTTTTCGCTGTCCGCCTGCGACACCATTCGCTCCCATCTGCCAATCTCAGGACCCTGCTGTCGCGACCGCCGGTCAGGCGCAACGTTTCAGTCTGCTTCGACTGGGTCTATTATGGCCGAATCCACCCGGGAAAAGCAAGTCACAAGGGACAAACACCTGAAATCCGGCCCCGGCGCCGCAGAACGCCGCCCTCCTCCCGGACCCGTTCTGGTCCTGCAAAATCCGCGCGGGCCGCGAACCGCACCGGGAGCCTGGCGTATCTATGCGCAGAGAGCCGTTTGCCAGAGCGACAAAGGGTTCGCAAAAGGTGATCGAAACACGAGCGAGATCGGGAAACCCATCTGGGCCATCCGCGAATGTATGCCCAGAACCGACCCCGTTCTCCACGAAGTACTTCACTTCCATAGCCCTCTTGCCCTGTGCAGGGGGCTTTTCTCTTGCCGGCACTGCCGATTTAGATCTGCGCCCTCGGGGGCGTGAATCACCGCGATGGACACGGGCCATTCAAATCTGTCGTTTTTTTCGATTAGTCTGTAACATCGGCGCACAGGGGGCGTCTGACTCCCCTGAGAGCGCTACTGTTAG
>CAZGRF010000166.1:0-4168 GCA_964527825.1 uncultured Pirellulales bacterium | reverse complement strand
TGTCGATTCAGATCTACGCCTTTGGGGGCGTGAATCACCCTGATGGAGCTGGATCATTCAAATCTGTCTTTTTTTCGATTAGTCTGTAACATCGGCGCATAGGGAGCGTCTGACTCCCGTGAGAGCGCAACTGTTAGACATGGTCGACCAAGACGCCATCCGCGAACTCGTGGTCCAGGCTCGGGCCGGGCAGGAGGAGGCTATGAATACGCTAGCCCGCCGAGTCGAGGGGAGAGTCTGTGCCTATATCTACCGCGTGACGCTGGACTCCGATCTGACACAAGACATCTCCCAGGAGGTACTGCTCACGATGGTGCGATCACTGAGCCGTTTTAACGATCCTGACCGTTTCTGGCCGTGGCTGTATCGCATAGCTCAGAGCAAGATACAGCAGCATTTCCGGACAAAACAGCGCAAGTCGGTCCGACCTGATGACGAGACTCTGCGGGACATCGCGGCCAGAAACGAGGACGCCCTCCACGACGACGGGCTGCGCGAGGCGATGCGGCGGGAGATGATTGCGAAGGTCCTGACGGCCATGCGGCGGCTCGGCGAGCAGTATCGAGCGGTGCTGTCGTTGCGGTGCTTCGATCAGTTGTCCTATGCCGATATCGCCGTGACGATGGATTGCAGCGAGGTCAGGGCGCGGGTGTTGTTCTACCGCGCCAAGGAGGCGTTGAAGAAGCAGCTCTCCAGGCAAGGGGTCAACAAGGGTATGCTGATCATGTGCCTTGGCCTTTTTGGCAAGGTCACGGCCCCCGCTGAGGCGGTTGAATCCGCCGCCTCAGTAACGGCTGCTTCCACGCAGGTCGGCCTGACCACCGTGGTCATGGCGAACATCGCCCCCATTGCCACCTTGGGCGCCATCGTCGCGATTGCCGTGGGTCTTGCGGCATCGAGCAATCGCCCGGCTCCGGAGAACGCGTCTGTACTTGCCCCGCGTCAGATCCACAGCCTTCACTTCACCACGCAGCTCGAAAACACTGGACCGGAAGCGGAAAGCAGCCTGACCAAGGGCGCCTATGAGCAATGGTTCTACTTGCCCGACGGACTGGATGGCCCGATGTTCTTTCGCATGCAGCGATGGAACGCCAAGCAGACTGAAAGACTCTGCGCCTGGCTCCAGGACGCACAGGCCAACTACTACTATGCCAGCGGCGACAACAAAGTGTATATCAACAACTACCGCGTCTTCTGGAGCAACCTGAGGGTCAGACGGCTCCCCAGCGACGACGCGGAATTCACGGCATTTCTCGACCTGGTCGAGGGTGACATGGGAGACGTGGTCTACACGCGGGACCCGGAAACCGGAATGCTGGCAACTGCGGTCGACTATCGGTTCGCCGATGCGTACGGTTTCCGCACGGACTACGATTATGACACTCTTGACGCTGAGGCCTTTGGCGTTGACTGGCACGCCGACGCGCCACGCGTAGACGAGCGCGATGCGATGCACCAGCGCGGCTGGACGTACTTCCGGGCGAGCGGACGGATCGGCAATCGATCTATCTCCGGCAGCGGACGAATCCCGTTCTTCTACGAGCCGTCGCGACAATATCCTGCATGGTTGAGCCTGCAAGTCGGAGATGATACTGAATTCATCGACTGTGCCGACGGCGCCCTCATTCGTTCGGCTAACGGTGACGTCGTCGCGAGGTATCCGTCCGGGACCTTCTTCGAGGGTCTGGCCCGCCCGTGGGTGGGGATGCACACGCTGGACACAGTCCGTCGCGATGCCGTGAAGCGGCGCATTCGCTTTGCGACGGCCCCTCTCAGGGACGATCGCTATGCCACCGTGACGCTGAGACCTGAAGGCGCGCGGCTCACAAGCCTTGCCTATACGATTGACACGGAGACAGACGTCGTAGATCGGATCGAGTTCGAGGTCAACTACCGCCCTGCCGGTGCCATTGACTTCTCGTACCTGCAAGACATCAACGGAACCCAACAGGACTTCGCTGCCCCTGTGGTATCGTCCGGTCCGGTCGCAGCGCAGGAGAAGGCCAGCGATACGCTCTGGCTGATCTTGTTGGCACAGAACAAGCCCGGCTCGTAGACGTCGCGATTCCTCAGATCTGCCAATTCCTCACGCGGATAGAGCGCACACTCGGTCGCCGAAGACACCGTAGGACATGCGGTGCACGAGCGCCGCTCAGGGCTTAGCGTCGTCAACATAAGTGATCTCGTTGGCATCGCACCACTCGATGGCAATGGACTTGAAGCGCGCCATCCTAAGCTTGTACCATTCATCTGCGACGCCGAATGTCTGGACGGCGTCCTTGAACCGCCGGAAAGCCCCTTTGCCCTGTATAGCAATGTAGAGCGCCTGCTGCACGGTCCCTTCGGGCTGAGCATCACAGAAATCTTGCATGATTTGATACTCGTTTACGTCCCACTGCGTCGGCAGCCCGATCAGGCTCTCATCGTCGCCATTGGCAAGGCGGCGGGCAACCTCAATGGTCTGGCGCTGCCATTCCGGATACTCCTCAATGGGATCGTCCTCCTCCCCAGCATAGAGATCATCCGGCGTGAGCAAGTAGACTGCGCCGGTGCTTGTATCGAGATAGTAGTTGGTCTCGTCGTTCTGCATCTCCAGCGCGTCGAGGATATCACTCAGCTTGACTTTCGCATCCACCGATCCACCTCGTCGCCATGCGGCGGCATGTATCCCGGCGCCCAACACCGAGCACACGCCTATGCCATCTTGCTCCTCATCCGGACCACGTGCGTCCGGTCACCCGTATAGCTTGACGGCTGGTACGCTCTGCTTCAAGGTTTTTCTCGCTACCCTGGCAGTCGGCGAGAGTTGGTGATTGACCGCCTGGGAAGAGGGGAAGAGGAGGCCAAGACATGCGGTAGAAGCACCGTGCAACGGGTCTGGGGACACGCCCGCCGCTGCCCGCTATCCGGCCTTCAAGGCATCAACCTCGATCTCGAAGAGCAACTCGTCCCGACAGACGTCGTTCTCCGCAACAATCACGGGAAAAGAAGCAAGCCCGTGATCCTCTCGATACTGGCCAAGCGAGGGGGCGTCCTCTGCGCGTTTGAAGTAGGCCAGGGCGCGCGTAACGTCGGCCCAGTCCATTCCCTTCGACCGCAGGATCGCCTGCACGACCTCCATCGTCTGTTTCACCTGTGCTTTGCAGTCACCGGTGAACACCGTCTCGCCGGTCTCGTCAATACTGGCAGTTCCCGACACGTAAAGCCGCCGGTGGTCCGGGAGTGTGACTTCCACGGCCCGGCTGAACGAACTGCCGTAGCTGGGAGCTGGTAACTGGAACGGCGAAGGAACCTCCGAGAGCTCGACGGCCGCGTTCTTGGATCTGAGCGCCAGCAATCCCGCGATAAGGGCCGCCGAGGCTGCATTGCCGCCCCCGACACCGGTGCTGGCGGGCAGGAGACCGTCAAATACCTTCTTGTCACGGAAGAACTGGTTGCGAACACGGTTGAAGTCGCCGTACCAGTCGAGAATGTGGTCGTTGTAGAACCATGTGCGGAACACATCAGAGAAGCCGAAGTTGTTGGCCTGCAAGGCATCATCCATCTGTCGAAGGACAGCCTCCGCCTGCTCTGTCCGTGCCTGAGAAACCATCGCCGGCAGCAGCCCGACGAGCCTGCAATACCGGGCGTGTTCGTCTTCGAAGACACTTCCAAGCACCTTGCCGTCCGATCCGACTCTGACCACCGGCACTCCCGCGATCAGCCAGATGTGAACCCCCAGAAGGTTATGGGCCTGAGCGTTCTCGACCCAGCCGATCGGCAAGCCTACGCCATCAACCGCCCGCGCGAAGTCCTGCAGGTGAGTCCTGTCGGAGGCCGAAATCCCAAGCACCTCGGCCGACACAACTTGGCCGCCGATCTCGTGAACGATCTTGCCGGCCCTGCTGAACAACGATTCCGGTGATTCTTCGCCGTCCGGCGTCAGCGTAATGAAGTGTTCCTGGATGTGACCTCGTTCCAGGGTGATGACACCTGAACCTGCCACAACTCGCTTCAGGATGCTTGCCAACAGTGTTGCTCCTTCTTGCAGTTCGGTATCTATGCCGGGCGAAACCCTATTTATACCATATAACGACCATCCAAGGCAACAACTTCACCGGTGCATGCAGCTTCCGGGTGCGATTCACGATTGTAGGTAGATTTTAGGCCGCCATGGGCTTGGTTTGCC
>CAZGRF010000165.1:0-7614 GCA_964527825.1 uncultured Pirellulales bacterium | reverse complement strand
CATGAGCTTTCTGTACCCGCTATTCCTGGCCGGCGCCGCAGCGATTGGTCTGCCGATCCTGTTGCACATGATCCGTCGCCACACGCGCCACCGCGTGACCTTCAGTTCGCTGATGTTCCTGCACACCACGATGCCGCGCTTCCGCAACCGCAGCCGGATCGAGAACTGGCCGCTCCTAATTCTGCGGTGCCTCATCTTGTGCCTGCTCGCGCTGGCCTTTGCGCGGCCCTTCTTCGCGGAACCCATGGTGGCTGGTGAGGGTCGCCTCGGCAGGCGAATCGTCTTGCTGGTCGATACGAGCGCCTCCATGCGACGCCCCGGCATGTGGACCCAGGCCATCGACCAGGCACGGTCTGTGCTGCAGGACACCGACCCGTCCGACCGCCTCTGCATCATGAGTTTCGACCGCCAAACACAAACCTTGATGGGATTTGAGCAGTGGGAGGCCATTGATCTCGCGCAAAGAGCGTCCGTCGCGGCCCAGCATCTGTCCGGACTGTCACCAGGTTGGGCCTCGACCAATTTGGGCAGCGCTCTGGTCACTGCCGCTGAGGCGATTGAGGACGATGAGGTCAACACCGAGCAGCAGCCCATCGGGGCGCGCCGGATCGTGCTCGTCAGTGACCTCCAGCAAGGCAGCAACCTCGATGCACTTCGTACCTACGAATGGCCCACGGGGCTGACGCTGACGGTCAAGAGTGTTCCGTCACCCGGCATAACGAACGCGGCCCTGCACCTGCTGACGAATCGCGATCCCCTGGCGCCGCCCGGCCCGGAGGACCGGCCCCACGTTCGCGTCACGAACTCCCCCGACGCGGCCGGTGAGCAGTTCCAACTGCACTGGGCGGACGCGGTGTCCGCGGGCGCATCAAGTCAGACCGTTGATGTCTACGTGCCGCCGGGCGACAGCGCCGTCGTGCAGGCGCCGGACAGCCTCGAAGTGTCCACCGCACGCCGACTCGTTCTTAGCGGCGACGACCAGGATTTCGACAACACCCTCTTCATAGCGCCGCATCTGAAGCAACAGATAAACATCCTTTTTCTCGGCAATGACGACCCCAATGATCCCAAGGACATGCTGTATTACGTCCGCCGGGCCTTCAGTGGTACAAACGCGGCAGAATTCCGGGTCACATCGCGTTCGAGTCGGGAAACCTTGGCGGCGGCGGACATCGATACGGCACAGATCATCTTCGCCACGGATGCAATTGCCTCGGACAATCTCACCGGGCTGCGTCGATATCTGCAACAGGGGCGCACGCTCCTGCTGGTCATGAGATCGGCCGAGATGGCCCGCACTCTGGCAGACCTGGTGGGCGCTGGCAACCTCGTGTGCGGAGAGGCTGAGGTCAACCGCTATGCCATGCTGAGTCGACTGGAATTCAACCATCCGCTGCTGGCTCCGTTCTCCGATCCGCGCTTCGGGGACTTCACTCGGATTCATATTTGGAAGTACCGGCGCATCGACCTGGCCGATCGCCCGGCGGCACGAATCCTGGCTTGGTTTGACAACAACGACCCGGCCTGGTTCGAGATGCCCACGGGCGGAGGCACTCTGCTCGTGTTCACCTGCGGGTGGCATCCGGCCGACAGCGATCTGGCGCTCTCGTCCAAGTTTGTTCCCCTGCTCTACTCGATTCTCGACTACAGCGGAGTGCTCACGCGACGACAGTTGCAGTACTTCGTAGGCGACCCTGTGCCCTTGCCGCTTGGAGTTCCGCCTTCAGGCGGTTCAGAACCGCGTAAACGCGGAACTCCAAGCGCCGCCACCACAATCCGCAAGCCCGACAACTCCGTGGTGACTTTGGATACGGGTCAGCAGGTTTTCGCCCAGACCGACTTGCCCGGGATCTACTGCGTGGAGTCTGGCGCCGGCGCGACCTCATTCGCCGTCAACCTGGCCCCTTCGGAAAGCCGGACGGGCCCGCTGCCCATCGAAGACCTTGAGAATCTGGGTGTGGTCCAGTCGTCTGCCGTCGGCCCTGCCCTGGCAGACGCCGCGGTCGCAGCGCAGACAAAACGGGTGAACGACTTCGTCAGAATGGAAGAACAGCAGAAACTATGGCGGTGGGTGCTTGTAATCGTATTAGCCGCGCTGATTGTCGAGACGTGGCTGGCCGGATGGCTGACCCGCGCGCGTCCGGAATCCCAGGAGCAATAGAGGGTAACAGACATGGTCGAGAATGCTCTTCGCAAACGACTGGAGCCGATAGTGGCTCGCCACAGGCACCTGCACTTGGCCCGGCGGCTGACGCTGTGTTGGCTCGTCGCGGCCCTGGCGGGGCTGATACTGGTCGTCATTGGCTCACTGTGGGGATGGTACTCGTCGCTGGCGTGTGGAGTGCTCGTCGTCGCGGTCGTCCTGGCCACGATTGTCGTCGTCCGCAAGACCCGCCAGATGGGGCCCGACTACCAGGTCATCGCACGGAATGTCGAACAGCACCATCCCGACCTGAAGGCGCTGCTCCTGGCCGCCGTCGAGCAGGAACCCGAAGGCCCGGACGGACAGTTCGGCTACCTTCAGTTGCAGGTCCTCACGGAAGCGGTGGTGCACGCGACGCACCACGATTGGCTGGCGAGTATCCCGACGAAACGCCTGCTATGGGCGGACCTTGGTTGGATGGCCGCCCTGCTGCTCCTGATCGCGGTCCTGTCGCAGGCGCTGCCGTTTGCATCGTTGGGGGCGCGCAGCAGAGAACAACGGCTGGCTCAGAGTGACTACAACGTGAGCGTCAGCCCGGGGGACACTTCCGTTGAGTCGGGATCGTCAGTGGTCGTGGTGGCCAGGTTCGAGGGACGCGTCCCGTCAGAGGCTATGTTGGTCTTCGGCGCCTCGGGTGAGGAACCGCAGAGATTCGTTTTGAACAAGCCCCTGAACGACCCTGTGTTCGGTGGGATCATCCCGCAGGTCCAATCCGATCTGATCTACCATGTCGAGTACGCCGGCCAGCGGACGCGCAACTATGTGATCAGTATCTTCGAGTACCCGTCGTTGCTCAGGGCCGATGCCAGGATCGTCTATCCGGCCTACACGGGATTGCCGGAGAAGGTCATCGAGGACACGCGCCAGGTCAGCGTCGTCGAAGGCTCCGAGGTGACTCTGACGTTCACGCTCAACAAACCGGTGACGACGGCGCGGCTTGTCCCCCGGGCCGGCATCGCCGTGGGACTGTCGCTGGACAGTCGATACCCGAACGTCCTGACCACAGCCATCACGGCTTCGCAGAGCGAGCGGTACGAGCTGCAAATGGCCGACGCCCAAGGGTTGGCCAACAAGATGCCGCCGCGATTCGTCATCGATGTCTTCAAGAACCTCCCGCCGCAGATCACGCCCACGTTTCCCAACCGCGACGTGGTGGCGTCGCCCCTGGAGGAATTGAGCCTGGAGGCAAAAGTGACGGATGATTTCGGCCTGACCGGGTACGGCGTGACGTACACGCTGGCCGGCACCGAGAGCCAGGACGTGCCGTTGGGTCCGGCCGCCCCGTCAAAGGAAGAATTGCAGATGCAGTACCTGCTCGCGCTGGAGGAGCTGAACGCCGAGCCCGACCAGTTGCTGACCTACTATTTCTGGGCTGACGATATCGGTCCTGAAGGTAAGACCCGTCGGACCTCCAGTGACATGTACTTCGCCGAGGTGCGTCCCTTCGAGGAAGTGTTCCGCGAAAGCCAGTCGTTCCAGGACGAGCAGAACCAGCAGCAGAGGGACAGGCAGAATCAAGGCGACCAGCAGGGCCGGCAGGCCGAACAACTCGCGCGCCTGCAAAAACAGATCATCAGCGCCACCTGGAATATCAAGCAGCAGGCCGACCTCTCGGGCAGCCTTGAGGACGGCAAGGAAGACCTCGACGTCGTGCGACAGTCGCAGTCCGATGCGCTCGAGCAGGCACGCTCGGCAGTGACTGAGGCCGAAGATCCGTCGGAGGCTCAAACGCTGCTGCGCGCCGCCGAGTTTATGGAGACTTCGCTCGACCACTTGACCGAGGGATTGGAATCGGCCTCGGCGCAAGAGCTGACACCGGCGCTGGGCGCCGAGCAATCCGCCTATCAGGAACTTCTCAAGCTCAGAGATCGCGAGCACCAAGTGGCGCAAGGCCGCAATACATCGAACCGGCCGAGCAACAACTCCGCCCAATTCGACCGGCAACTACAGCAGTTGGAACTGACGCAACAGGAGAACCGATACGAGACGCAGCGCCAGGCCCAGGCGCAAGAGCAGACGGCCCAGCGCGAGGACCTTCAAGTCCTTAACCGGCTACGCGACCTCGCCCGCCGGCAGAATGATGTCAGTGAGCGGTTGCGCGAAGCTCAAGCGGCGCTGCGCCAGGCCCAGAACGAGCAGCAGAGGCAAGAGGCCCTCCGCGAGCTGAGGCGTCTCAGAGACCAGCAGTTGGAGACGGTGCGTGACGTGGACGAGCTACAGCAGCGGATGGAACAGCCGCAAAACCGCCAACGCATGGCTGATGCCCGCGAGCAACTCGATCAGAGTCGATCCCAGATTCGCCAGTCCGCGGAAGAGCTGGAGCAGGGAATGGTCTCGCAAGCCATCACGTCCTCGACCCGCGCCCAGCGCCAGCTCGAGCAGATGCGCGACGAATTCCGGCGCAACACCTCCAGCCAGTTCGTCGAAGAGATGCGCAACATGCGCGAGCAGGCGCAGCAGCTCGACCGACGCCAGCAGGAGATCGGCGAGCAAATCGCGCAGGAACTCGAGGAGAGACGAAGATCACTCGCAGACTCGGGCCAGATCGCCGAACTGGCGAACCAGATCAATCAGCAGAGAGACCGAGTCCAGGAGCTGCTCGACCAGATGAGAGACGTGAGCGATCAGTCGGAGACCTCGGAGCCGTTGCTTTCGCGCAGGCTCTACGACACGCTGCGCCAGGCCAGTACGGAGAACGTCGACCGCGCCCTGGAGACAACGGAGGAATTGTTGCGCCGGCGGTTCGTGCCGGAGGCGCGCGAAGTCGAGCAGCAAGCGGCGCGGGCCATCGGGGAAATCCGTGCAGGCGTGGAAGAGGCCGCCAGCAGTGTGCTGGGCGACGAGGCCGAATCGCTGCGTCTGGCTCAGCAACAGCTCGACGATCTGATCCGCGAAGTCGACGAGGAAGCTCGCCGTGCCGCCCGACGACAAGCGGGCGATCCCAACGCGCTGGCCTCGGGCGATCCTAACCAGTCACCCGCGGGCCTCGCCTCCGCATCAAGACCGAGTGAGGACCAAGAGGGACAAATGCGCGGCGGGCCGGGGCCGGGACAGCCACAAGAAGGACGCGCTGCCGCGAACGCGGAGCAGCAAGACAATCAAGGTCAGCCCAACGCCCAAGGTGACCAGCAGCAGGCCTCCGGTCGCCAAGGACAGCGTGGCCGAGAAGGCGGCGCTCGCACAGCACAGGCGAATGACCTCCGCCGTGGGGGTGGGCAAGCGAATCCGAACGGCCGGGGAGGCAACGAGGCGGTGACGATGGACCAGTGGAATGAGGCGGGACAGACCGGCCCCCTGACCGGCGATGACTACCGACAATGGTCCGATCGGCTGCGCGATGTGGAGGAAATGCTGCCCGAGCAGGACCTGCGCGACGAGGTGGCGATCGTTCGCGATCGCGCCCGCGCCGTGCGGGCCGAATTCACCCGCCACGGCACCGAGCCGCAGTGGGACCTGGTGCGCGAGCAGATCACGCGTCCGCTGGCGGAGTTGCGGCAGCGCGTCACCGAGAAGCTGGCGCAGCTCAAATCGGACGAGGCGCTGGTGCCGATCGACCGCGACCCGGTGCCGGGGCGCTTCGCTGAGGCAGTCCGCAGGTACTTCGAGAACCTGGGGGACAGCCGCCGATGACGTTGCTTGCGACTGTCACCATCCCCATGAGCGACTGGGTCTGGCCGGCCGCCGTTGCAGTTGTCGTCGTGCCGGCACTGCTTCTCTGGTCGTACCGGCGGGCCCCTCATGCCAGCGCCGCCCATCGAATCGCGTTCTGCCTGAAGTCCCTGGGCGTGTTACTGCTGGCCCTGTGCTTGATCGAGCCTTTGTGGAGTGGCCGGCGGGCCAAGTCGGGCGCCAATCTCTTTGTGGTGGTCGCTGACAACAGTGACAGCATGAACATCCGCGACCGCGGCGTCGACCAGAGTCGCGGCGAGATGCTCCGCGCCGTCTTGCCCGCCTCCGCCGGCGGCAACTGGCTTGGGGCGCTGGCCGAGAACTTCCAGCTCCGCCAATACGTCTTCGACTCCCGGTTGCGCCGAACGACGGACTTCTCAGAACTGACCTTCGACGGCAAGGTCTCTTCAATCGGCTCGACCCTGCGAACCCTCGCCGAGCGCTACCGCGGCCGACCGCTGGCCGGCGTGCTCCTGATGACCGACGGCAATGCTACGGACATGGCCGAGCAATCGTACGATCTGTCCGGCCTGCCGCCGATCTATCCTGTGGTCATCGGCCGGACGACGCCGCAGCGCGACCTCGCCCTGTCGAATGTCTCTGTCAGCCAGACGGCTTTCGAGGACGCGCCGGTGACGATCCAAGCGGATGCCGAGGCCGCCGGATTCGCCGGTCGGACCATCACCATCGACTTGACGACCGATGCGGGCGAACGGGTCGAACGCCAGCAATGGACGATCCGCAAGAACGAAGAGAAGCAGGTCTTCCGTTTCCGCCTGCGACCCGACGAGACAGGCGTCCTGTTCTACCATTTGCACCTCTCCGAAGTGCTCGATGATGAAACGGAGCAACCTTCGGAGGCGACCCTGGCCAACAACACCCGCGCCGTCGTCGTCGACCGCGGCGCAGGTCCCTACCACATCCTCTACGTCGCCGGCCACCCCTCGTGGGAGTTCGCCTTCTTGAGAAGAGCGATGAGCGAAGATGAACAGGTGGAGCTGGTGGGACTGATTCGCGTCGCGAAGCGCGAGCCGAAGTACGACTGGCGCGGGCACGCGGGCGAGGCGAGCAACCCGTTGTACCGCGGTTTCGACACCAAAGACGAAGAGGAAACGGAGCAGTACGATCAGCCGGTCCTGGTGGGCTTCAACACGCGCGACGAGCGCGAGCTCGTGGAGGGATTCCCCAAGACGCCGGGGGATCTGTTCGGGTATCACGCAATCATCCTCGACGACGCGGAAGCTGCGTTCTTCTCGCACGACCAAATGGACCTGATCCGCCGCTTCGTCGTCGATCGCGGCGGCGGCTTCCTCATGCTGGGCGGCAAAGGCTCGTTCCAGCAAGGCGGCTTCGAGCGCACGCCCATCGGCAGCATCCTGCCGGTCTACCTGAACCGCCTGCCCGCTGCCCCATCGACCGCCGCCATCCGCCTGAACTTGACGCGCGAAGGCTGGTTGGAGCCGTGGGCGCGGCTGCGTGACAACGAGCCGGACGAGCGGCAAAGGCTGGCCGACATGCCCGACTTCCGCGTGCTCAACCGCATCGAGTCCGTCAAGCCCGGCGCCCGCGTGGTCGCCACCGTCGGCGATGATCCCGCCGAGCAGTTCCCCGCGCTGATCGCGCAGCGGCTCGGCAACGGACGCAGCGCCGCCCTGACCATCGGCGACATCTGGCGCTGGGGCCTGCGCGAGCCGGAAACGCACAAGGACATGGACAAATTCTGGCGACAAACGCTGCGCTGG
>CAZGRF010000164.1:0-7640 GCA_964527825.1 uncultured Pirellulales bacterium | reverse complement strand
CGAGCAGCAGAAGAAGATCGACGAGCGCGCGAGGCGGGAGGCGGAGACCGGAGAGAAGATGCGCGGCCGGCGGCCCAACGAGCCGGACGACGCGCCCGATCCGAAGGCGCGGGCGAACCCGACGGACCCCGAGAGCCGGATCATGAAGACGGCGAAGGGCTACCTCCAGGGCTACAACGCGCAGGCGGCGGTGACTGAGGGCCAGGTGATCGTCGCGGCCGACGTGACGCAGGCCGCGAGCGACTACGCAGAACTGGCGCCGATGCTCGCGAAGACGGCGGAGAACCTCGAAGCCGCCGGCGTCGAGGAGGAGGTGAAGGTCGCGGTCGCGGACGCGGGATACTTCAGCGAGGCGAACGTCGAGTCGGCGCCGTCCGAAGGGCCGGAGCTCTTGATCGCGACGACGAAGGACCGCGAGCGGCGAAGGGCGCTCCAGGAACTGCCGCCTCCGCGGGGACGGATACCGAAGGGGCTTTCCGAACGGGAGCGGATGGAGCGGAAGCTCAGGACGAAGCGTGGGCGCGAGCTGTACAAGAAGCGTTCGCGGACCGTCGAGCCCGTCTTCGGTCAGATCAAGGACGCGCGAGGGTGCGAACGGTTCCTCCTGCGAGGGCTCGACGGGGCGGAGGGGGAGTGGAAGCTCGCGTGCGGGACGCACAACCTCTTGAAGCTCTGGCGAAGCGGGAAGGCGAGCTGGAACTGACGGAGGTCTCGCCCCGAGGGCTCGGCCCGAGAGGCGGGGCGCTCTCCGAGCGGGGCGTCCCGCCCTTTCTGGCGCAAGAAGGAGCAGACGAAAGGCGTTGCCAGGTGTGCCGGGACGGGGTCCGGGCTCCTCCCCGGCGTCCGGATGCCGCGCGGGCCTACGGCGAGGGTCTGTGCGACAGGCTCAGCTGCCCTGCAAATTGCCTGCCGGACTTCACGGAGGAAGCTTCAGGGACCAAAGTGAGGAGCCAGAGGGAGAAATCTCGACCATTACCTGGAAGCCGTCCGCGTCCATCGTCTCGCCGTGCATGTGCAGCTTGGTTCCAAACGTATATCGCACTTCCACCGCAAGTGCAACGGAAGACCCGAACGTACGTCGTACGCCGCAATGAATATACGCGCCGAGACAGTTGTCACTGTCCCTGGTTCCGTCTTTTTCGAGGGCGCCTGAAACATAGCTCAGGCCGCCGCCCGCGTAGGTTAGTGTTGAAGGTTCAAAGTCCCTTGGCACAAGGGGCGACACCCACTTCCCATTTGCCCAGGGCGATATCCACGCCCCGACTGACAACTCACTGACCGATCCGTCAAACTCGATCCCCAAAGCTGCCAGCGCCTGGACAGAGATTGCCCATGTCCCCCCCCCGAGCTCCTCATCGGTCCGCAACCCGAAGGGCCATTGGACCCCCAGCTGAAGTGGTGGATAGTCTAGCCCCCATTCATCATCGAGATAGCGCTCGCCGACCAGCCAGCAGCCTGAAGTCTGCGCGAGGATCATCGCGTAAAAGAGAGAACGACGAAGTGAAAACGGTCTAGGCATCAATTGTTGCTTCCAAGCTCATCGTACAAACTGCCTGCAGTGAAGAACCTTCGGGCCGCGGCCCCGCGTCATCCTCACGGCGTGTAGATGCCGCCGTCCTTCAATCCGGTTGAACTGCCCGCGTCTATCCTGTCAATGCCGCCCCATACTATCATGGTTGATCCCGTCCAAACCGCAACATGCCCGTTCCGCTCGCAAGGGGCTCCGGCGGTGCTTGTTGCCGTCCAGGAATCGCCTGCTGGGTCGTAGACGCCTCCAGTATTCGTGTCGTCGATGGCATCAGGCGTCACCGCATCAAGAGTATCATCTCCGCCCCAGACGATCATCTGCGATCCCGTCCAGACCGTGCTGTGGCGCATGCGCCCGGAGGGAGCACCGGCAAGACTCATCGCGGTCCACGCGTCAGCGCCGGGGTCGTAGAGGGCGCCGGTGTTGAGCAAGTGTCCTGTCCCGTCGTAGAAGAAGCCGCCCCATATCAGCATCTTGGACCCAGTCCACGCGGCAGAATAGTCAGTACGCGCTTCGAGTATGGCCGGCGTGGCAATTGGGGCCCAGATGTCTGATCCCGGGTCATACCTCCCTCCGGTGGTGCAAGGCCATGTGCTGGCCTCCACGCCGCCCCACACAATCATCTCGGAGCCCGTCCATACCGCGCCTTGTTCAGACCGTGCTGAGGGGGCTCCCAGCGTCGCTGTCGCCGTCCAGGAATCAGCCGCAGGGTCGTAGACGCCACCAGTGTCGAGCCGGACTTTGCCCAGCCCGTCATCGTATGCTCCCCCCCAGACAATCATCTTCGACCCCGTCCAGACCGCTGTGTGCAACTCTCTTCCCGCGGGCGCGTTCGTCTCGGTGGTCGGGGTCCAAGTGTCGCTTACAAGATCGTAGGCGGCTCCGCCGGTAGGGTAGGTCGGTGTGGGCCCCGTACCTGTCCAGCCACCCCAAAGAACCACCTTCGAACCCGTCCAAACCAATGTGAAGCCATATTGCCCCACCGGCGCCCCTGCGGTACTGATCGAAGTCCAAGAGTCGTTGCTGGGATCGTACAACCCTCCCTCATCACCATTCCACACGAACAGCTTGGAGCCCGTCCACACCCCCCTCGCCAACGAAGATGGCGCACCGGTGCTACTGACGGGAGCCCACGTGTCATGCTCTGGCCCCCCACCGTTGCCGCCGTTACCCCCGCAACCGCACCAAATGCCGAACGCCGCGGAGACCGCGATGGCCACAACTGCTGAACCCCCGAAGTAGTGCCTCAACTTCATAGTCAGCTCCTTTCCGCGGATAGGTCTCCCGTCCTCCGTAAATGGAGTCCCTGTCCTGCTGGGCGCACGATACGTGCATCGGAAGTCTTCACGGGAACCGAATCCATGAGACGGCATCGCCGACGCAACTGACCCAGCCTTTGCCCTTTACCGTACCGTTACGGTCCGGCTGATTGATTCCGTACGACCACTTGGACGCGGTCTCGAGGTAGTACAACCCATACCACACATCGTAGGGCCCATAGTTCACCATGTCTGGCTCGAACGTAGAGCCATTCCTGCCTTTCAGCCATCCCTTGCCTAGGTATATGTGCTCGTTCCCGGCAAAAGGGTTCACGCTGGCTCTTCGCATCCAGTGCTCTACGCCGGTGCCGTTCCGAGGCGCAAAGTCCCCCAAGTACACGTCACGGGATCCTTCGGCCTTGTTCGGTTCGAAGTCCATGATGACAGGCCAACCTGTTCCGGACGACTTGATCCAACCGTTCCCGAGCTCAATGTACTCCCCGAGTGCGCCCATCGTGCTGCGCGAGAGCACCCCGGAGAGGGTCCGAGGGAAGCCGGGCCTGCTCATGTCGTAGTACCCGAAGTACACCGGCCGCGAGGTTGTCATCAACCTGTCCGGTTCGAATGCTTTCGGAGCACCTGTAACAGGATCCGGGACGATGACACCAGGGCCCAACAGCAAGTATGGACCGGAAGGTTTGGTGTAGCCGTAGGTGATCGCCCATTCAGTAGGTGATATCTTGTAGTTCCCGTAGTAGGCGATACCGCTGATAGCCGTGAACTCCCACTCGTAGTGCACGAAATTGCCGGCTCTGTCCATGACGTTGACGTAGACAGTGTAGATTTCCGGAGCCAAGTCCTGAGACGGGACATACGAAACAATCCCGGTGCTTGAGTCGTAGAACCACGTGCCAGGCGCGCCCTTCACCGTCACCTGGATAGTCGTCGCATCAACCCCCGATCCCGAATCCTTAAGCAGGGCCGAAACAGTGGGCCTGCACTCCGTCACCCACGAGTTGGGGACCGGCGAGATGGCCGTCACGACCGGGGATATGGTATCCACAAGCGTGATCGTCAGGTCGGGCCACGTGGCGATATTGTTCGAGGCATCCGTGAGGGTGATTTTCACGACATAGTCCCCGGGAAGACGGCCAGTCGTGTCCCAGTCGTAGGTGTATATTCCGTCGTTGTCGGGATCCTCAAGGTCACCGCGAATGGAGACGCCACCGCGCTGAATCGTGACGTTGCCTGCAAGGCCTGTCTCGCGATACTCCTCCACGACCACGATTTGCGTTTTCTCACCAATCTCTACAACGGCGTCGACCGTCACGCTTTCTATCACAGGCGGCGTAACGTCCAGCAGCTGGAATATCAGAGGCTCTGAGGACACGAGCGCGAACTCCTGCGGCTGGGTCTCCGTTATTGTGTCAAGGAAGAACCCCTTCACGCGTACGAGGTGGGACCCATACGGAAGCTCCATGACAATTTGCTCGACGTTGTCCGTGCGGTTGGCGTCGAATTCATCGGTTACGACAAGATGGGCCGGCGCCATGGGGTTTTCCAGGGTCATGCCGTTTGCACCGTCAAGGACATATGCCCATGTCTGGGTGCCATTACCATGCTCCACGATGCTGAGGTCTAGGTCGTTCACAAGAGTTCTTCCAGGTTCCGTCACCGTCTCCGGCGGCGGATCGTTCCAGACTAGTGTTACCTTCACCTTCAATGGCTGAGTGTTGGGGTTCTGGATCCACCACTCTTGTTTCGTCTCGCCTGGAGCCGAAAGCGTCAAGATCTTCCAGTGATCTGGCTGCTTCAGGACGTTCCAAGACGCTTGCGCATCCACTACTCCCCAGCCGGTAAGGAAGTCCGGTCCGGGACGGCCGCTTCCGGAGTCGACGTCTCTGGCCCCATGTATCAGCACAGCCTTCAGGAGATCGCTCCTCAGATAAGTCAGGCCGTTCCTGTCGGGCATTGCGTTGAAGCCTTCGGCCAATATGGCACAGATGCCCGAAACTACTGCGGCCGATGAGGATGTTCCGCTCTGATGCTGGTAGTAAGGGATGTTCGGATGCGCGTCATATTTCCCCAACAGGCTTCCTTGTGCTGTGTTTGGTCCCATCCGCGGCCACGCGGTGAAGTTGTAGGCCTTCGCAACCACATCGGGCTTCAACCTGCCGTCCAGGCACGGACCGCATGAGCTGCTCCGCGCCAAGGATGCAGTACAGGTGCGGTCTGTTTCATCTTCGCTGTATCCGCCGGCGAGAATAGCGCCAACTGTAAGCACGTTCTTGGCGAGCGGCTGATCGCAGATAGTGTTGTAGTAGGTGTCCCATCGCCCTTGGTTGTTGTCGCCGTTGTGCAACGGCGCGTCGGATGGAACAACATTTCGCCACTGATACCAGCGGGGCAGATCGGCCTCTGTTTCGACCTTTACCCACCCGCCGATGATAGGGATATCTGAACCTATCACGTCGATTATGGCAAGCAGAACTTCCCCAAACTTGTCTCCATCCAACTTCAACTCCTCAATCTCGCGCCGCCAGACTCTATCTTTGTTCTTTTTGTAGTGGCCCCGCCACTCCTCACAGTCAAGCCCACCATTGCGCAAGTTGTGGGCTGCGAAAACCATGAGCATCCCGTTGTCTGCGTGCGCGAGATCATCAATCTCCTTCGCCAGTTCCAGTGTGTCGGTAGAGGAAGTGTATTTCCCGAAGTCTTCCTCGCCGCCAATGTACTTGCATAGCGGCACACGTCCACCATCAAAGGTCCACCAGCCGTAGAAAATGGGAATGCGAACTCTGGCCCACGATGGCAACCAATCGAAGAGACGTATCGAGATGAAGACCCAAACCCGCAGCTCAATGTCAACAGGCTCTAGGTCAGCCTCATTTTCGTCCTCGTAGTTGCGCATGTGCCAGCCTCTGGCGCTGCCCCATGGGTTGCAGCTGACCACGCAGCCTGCGCTCGCGGCCTGATTGAATGCGTCTGTGAATCCTACGCCATTGCTCGACGCGTTGCTGTGGCTGCTGTAGAGCAAGGCTTCGGGGGCGATACCGAGCGCCTGCTGCGGGTCTTTGGAAGCGTGCAGCACATCCCAGAACTCCTCTCCCTGGCCCAAGAACATATTCCACACACCTTCATAGGAGGAGGGAATCTGGCGGGGGAGACTCTTGCCAACCGGGGAACCTGGCACATCGCCCGCTATCGTGCCGGCACAACCCGTAGCGTGGCACGAGCCCTGTCCCGGCAGTTCCTCATAGCCCGGCACAGTAAATATGTTCTCTGTCCACTCTGTACCGTCCCAATGGCTTACCCGGCTAGCGCTATCAGGGTCATAGGGGTCATAAAGAAAAACCTCGTGGCCGCCATCGACGGGACCCTTGCGGTCATGTATGTGGACCTTGATCCCCTGCCCCGTCAGACCGTCAAGTTGAACGCCTGCGGAGTCCCGGGCGTTTGCCATCTGTGCCGCAGAATCATTGGCGCCGACAACCGTACTGGGAATAGACGTGGCATTGCCATCTGCCTTGATAACAGGTGCAATGGCGACCTGCGTCTGGCCAAGACCGGGACTGGGCACGGAAAGGGCCTTGAGCGCGTCTATGCCTTGTTGAGAAGCGATCCATGCAATGTATGCACCGCATCCTACCGGGCCTATGATTTCGGCACCTTGTGTCTTCAGGCCGTCCACGTCTATCACGCCTTGCGGAAGCTGAGGTTGGAACTGAATGTAGAAGAAGCCCGGAACCTCACCGGGGGCGGGGACGTAGTGATCCATGTCGCCCAAGGCGATAGCTCTACGTGTCGTTCGCACGATCCAGTGTCGGTATTCGCGTGCCGTCCAGTCCTGTATCAGCTGTCGATAGCTTACCGGGTCGTCGAGAACTGACGATATGTAGGTGTCAGGAATGCCATTGATAGGAGGTGCTGACGGCCCAGTGCCAACGTTTGAGATGGTCAAGGTGCCGCTCCCGGCGAATGCATTGGTTGTGCTGATACCCACTGCGACCTCGTGATATCCCGGCGTCGGTGACAAGCTGACAGTGAATGTGGCGGATGCCGTCCCGTCTTGAGGAAGGGACGCAACAATCGTCCTGCTGGCTACATCGTCGTCCAACTGGTACACGATGGTGGGGCTGACTGGCAGGCCGGTCCCATCGAACGTCCACTCAAAGGTAAGTTGCAGGTCCGTGAGGACGTAGGATGGGAAGACCCAGGCCGCCGAGGCCGGATCAGTGTTTGCTGCGCTCAGTTTCACTGCATAGGTACCGGACCCCAAGTCCTCACCGCGGACGCTGAGCGGATTGTCGGTGTCGAACGCATCAGGCTTGAAATAGGGCCCTGTGCGCCTGACCGAGAATCCCCACTCGTACATTGCCTCGTTGCCAGCCAGATCCCGACAGCTCACGACAACAAGATAGTCGCCGACGGCAAATTGTTCCCCGATGGGTGGCGAGTGCCAAATCTTGCCGGTATCTGCTGCATACTCGTGACTGACTGATTCGCCGTTGACTGTCATTGTGATCGACTCGACATCCAGGCCGCCCACGTCAATGACCGCGATCGCAATCTCCTGATACGAACCAAAGGGGAATTGCTCCAGATTGGCAGTGGGAGTCGGATTGGGGTCACCCAGCACAGGCGGCGTCCTGTCAACCGTCGCCGTCCATGAGCGTGATGTCACGTTCCCAGCCCTGTCTGCCACATCGACTGTGGCCGGATAGGCCCCATCAGCCACCTCTTCGGGCAGCTCGTACGTCAACACCCCAGACTCCGGATTGTATGATGCGACAACCTGTGCGCCATCGAAGGACATCACGATTGTTGCCGGATCGACGCCGGAATACTTGTCG
>CAZGRF010000163.1:0-7649 GCA_964527825.1 uncultured Pirellulales bacterium | reverse complement strand
CATCGACATTCACGGCGGCGGCCTGGAGAACCAGTTCCCCCACCACGAGTGTGAGATCGCCCAGTCGGAGGCCGCCAACGGCGTGCAATTCGTCCGCCACTGGCTGCATAACAATATGGTGACGGTGGACGGCCAGAAGATGGGCAAGAGCCTGAACAACTTCATCACGCTCAAGCAAGCCTTCGCGGGCGACCACGAGCGACTCAACCAAGCCTATGAGCCGCTGGCCATCCGCCAGTTCATTCTGAACAGCCATTACCGCAGCACCCTCGATTTCTCCGATGCCGCCCTCTATGCCGCCAATAGCGGTCACCAGCGCATCAGCGAAACGGTCAGGGCCCTGCGCAAACAGATGAAAGCCGCGCCGGAGGGTCCGCTCGACCCGGATGTCGCGACCCAGCTCGAACAGGCCAAGGCACGATTCGAAGAGGCGATGAACGATGATCTCAATGCGGCCGTGGCCCTGTCGGTCCTGTTCGATCTCGTGCGCGTGACGAACAAGACCATGAAGGCGAGCACAACTACACGTGAGACACTGGCTGCTATCGACGACCTGTTCACGTTGTTGGGTGGCGACGTTCTGGGTGTCGTGAGATCGGAATATGAGCCGCAGGCCGACACAGACTTAACCAAGAGATATGAGTTGGTCGTCGAAGGCATGCTGGAGTTGCGTAACAAGGCCCGAATGAACAGAGATTTTGCACGCGCAGATGAAATAAGAGACATATTGGGATCCGTGGGAATCGCGCTGAAAGACACACCCAGTGGCACGGAGTGGAAACTGCTATGAGGATTCTTGGCATCGATCCCGGGTTGCAGGTCTGTGGCTACGCCTGTCTGGACAGCGACGCCGGCAGGGAGATCGTCGTCGAGGCGGGCGTGCTGCGCACATCCGGGGATGCGTCCCTGGCCGGCAAGCTCAATCAGATCGCCGAGGATATCGAGACGCTGCTGGAGCGGTTCCGGCCGGACGTCGTCGCCGTGGAAGAGTTGTATTCGCACTACGCCCATCCCCGCACAGCGATTCTGATGGGTCACGCCCGCGGCGTCATCCTGCAGAAAAGCGCGGCGGCCGGCCTAGAAGTCAAGAGTTTCAGCGCTACGCGCATCAAGAAGTCACTGACCGGCAACGGCCGGGCCTCCAAGGAGCAGGTGCAGAAGACCATGCAGACCGTCCTGGCCCTGGTCGAGTTGCCCAAGCCGCCGGATGTCGCCGACGCGATGGCTGTAGCGCTGTGCTGCGCCAACGCAATACACAGAGTGGTTTCCGTCTGAAGAGACATTCATGATTGCCCGTATCGAAGGAAAGCTCGTCAAGCTCGACACTGAAACCGCCCTGGTCCAGGTCGGGCCCGTCACCTATGAGGTCATGCTGCCGGGTTACTGCGTCAGCGCTTTGTCGGACCGGGTAGGCTCGGACATCGCTCTATGCACGATGGAGTACTACGAGGGGACACTTGGCGGCGGCAATTTGATTCCGCGCATGATCGGCTTTCTCAACTCGGCCGAGCGCGACTTCTTCACCAAGTTCACCAGCGTCAAGGGCATGGGCATCAAGAAGGGCCTGCGGGCCCTGAGCATCCCCATCGCCAACATTGCCGGCGCCATCGAAAGCGGCGACGAGAAGATGTTGGTGTCCCTGCCCGCGATTGGCCAGCGCATGGCCCAGCAGATCGTCGCGGAGCTCAGGGGCAAGCTCCAGGTATTCGCCCTCGGGGCCGAGCCGGCCAAAGCCCAGCCCGCCTTCAGGCCCTTCCAGGCCGAAGCCCTCGAAATCCTCGTCGCCTGGGGCGAGAAACGCAACGAGGCGATGGAGTTGATCCAATTGGCCTGCGAGCGACATCCCGACGTCACCACCGCCGAGGCCCTGGTTCCCCTAGTCTACCGCCTCAAGCAAGGCGTCGAGGTATAGCTACACAGGCCCAAGCCAGGGCAACGACGTCCCCTGTGCACAAGCCCATTTCGAAGCCCAGGCTTGAACTTTCGGGCCGAATCGGTAAGCTCTGGCTATGGCAATCGGACGAGTGATAAGTGGACAGGCCCTTAGCGACGCGGAGGAGACCTTCAATAGCTCGCTGCGGCCACAGCATTTGGACGAATGCGTCGGCCAGAGCAACGTCCGGGAGAAGCTGGCCATCGCGATGGAGGCAGCCCGGCAGCGGGCCGAGCCGCTGGAGCACATCCTGTTCTATGGCCCGCCGGGATTGGGAAAGACCACACTCGCTCACGTCGTCGCCAACGAAATGGGCGCGCGCATCCGCTGCTCTTCCGGCCCTGCCCTGGTCAAGGCCGGCGACGTCATGGGCCTGCTGAGCAATATCAACACGGGCGATATCCTGTTCATTGACGAGATTCACCGTCTGAGCACTCCCGTCGAGGAATTCATCTACCCGGCGATGGAAGATTTCAAGGTAGACTATACCGTCGATAGCGGCTTGCACGCCAAGACGATCAATTTCCCGCTCAAGCGGTTCACGCTGATCGGAGCCACGACGAGGGCCGGCCTGCTCAGCGCGCCGCTACGCAGCCGGTTCGGGATGCTCTATCACCTCGATTTCTATAGCGCCGAGGAACTGACGGAGATACTCAGCCGCTCGGCGCAGCTATTGAAGCTCGAATGCGAAGAGGGGACGCTGGAACTGATTGCCAGCCGGTCGCGCGGCACGCCGCGTATCGCCAACCGCCTGCTCAAGCGCGTCCGAGACTACGCCCAGGTCAAAGGCACCGGCATCCTCAGTAGCGACATCGTCGAGAACGCCCTCAAGATGGAGCAGATCGACCCGTTGGGCCTGGACTCACTCGACCGCGCTTTTTTGAAGGCCCTGGCAAATGTCTACGATGGAGGACCGGCCGGTATTGAGGCCATCGCCGCCACGCTGGGCGAGGAACGTGACACGCTGGAAGACGTGGTCGAGCCGTACCTGTTGCAGGTTGGCTTCGTGCGCCGCACCAAACGCGGACGGGAGATCACCCCGCAAGCCAGAGCCCACCTGGGGCTTAGACCGAGCGAAAAGAGGCCGCAATCAGACGAGCCAGATCTCTTCGCCTGAGGGGAACTGTGTGCCGCGCCTGGGCCGAAAACTGCGCCGTCATGTTAACGGGGGAAACTGACATACGGTGCGAGACAGACTCGGTGATTCGCAGAAATGTAATGGCTCTGAGGTCGTCTATGTGGTATGAAGGTGCCCGGTCTATTCCAGGCCGGGAGTCACGCGCCGGCCACCTTCCGTTTGGGAGCGGTCGTGCAGAAGCAGGTGTATCTGAACGATGAAAGTGCTTTTCGGAGTCTTCGACTGGGGCTTCGGCCATGCCACGAGGGACATCCCCCTCATCACGGCGCTGCTGCGCGAGAATGAGGTCCACATTCTCTCGACGGGCGATGCTCTGCGAATACTCAAGGACCACTTCGCGGACCGCTGCATCTACTACGACGTCCCCAGCGTTTATCCGCCCTATACCAAGACCCGTCTCTTCAAGCTCAAGTTCTCCGTGTCGGTCCCCAAGATGGCCCGGAGTCTGCGGCGGGCACGGAGGAGGTCCAAGAGAATCATCGACCGAGGATTCGACAAGGTCGTTTCCGACTGTCGGTACGACGTCTATGACAAGCCCGAGAACTCGTACCTGATAAACCACCAGTTGCGGTTCAAGGCTCCTCCAGGCGCTGAACGTTTCTTGGAACGATGGCTCGCTTGGAGGATGAAGAAATACCGGTACGTGCTCGTGCCGGACTACGAGGGCCGGAACCTCAGTGGCGGTCTTTCCCACGGTTTGCGGTACGTGCCGGAAGACAAGATCAAATACATTGGCATTCTCTCTCGTCTGCACAAGCACGATCTGCCTCAGGACATCGACTACTTCGTCTCTCTGTCAGGACCCGATCCCCAGCGGAGCATGCTTGAGGAACGCATCATTTCGCAGGTAGGACAATTGCACGGGAAGGTCGTTATCGCAGGAGGCAAACCGGGCCCGGGCGGCAACAACGGCCACGGGGATGTCGAGTACCACGCCTTCCTCGATGCACCGCGGCAGGAGGAGGCGATGAACCGCGCCAAGTGTGTCATCACGCGTTCGGGATATACCACGATGATGGAACTCGCCGAGCTGGGCAAGACCCATGTCCTGCTCCTGCCCACTCCCGGCCAGACGGAGCAGGAATACCTGGCGGACTACAGCGAGCAGCAGGAATACTTCCACCACGTCAGCCAGTATAGGCTCACCCTGCCGAGAGACATCGAGGACGCCGGTGGATTCACCGGTTTTGACCCTCCGTGGAGGACCGCCGAGTCCGTAGCACGCTTCATGGATATCGTCTGTTGGTAACTACGGGGTCAATCGGTCGAACGCCCGCACGCCCATCCGGTATGAGCAATAGGTGATGAAGAAGGCCGAGAAGACATCGATGCTGTAGTGCATGTGCATACCCAACACGACGATTGCCATCACGATCGAGCCGACCAGAAACACGTATCGGATGGGGCTTCCTTTGAACAACAGGAATCCCAGAAAAGGAATGGCGGTGTGCCCCGAGAAGAACATGTCGTTCTGAAAGCTGAGCCCTTCGAAAACCCATGGGAAGTCCGCCGGCACCGCCTCGGGCGGAGTCTGCAGGTGTGTGAAGATCATGAAGAGGGCCCTCAGCACTACCAGCAGACTCAGTTGGCTGACCACGGCATGGAGGGTGCGGATGTGAAACAGCAGGGGATAGGCAACCAGAGCAGCTACCAGCCCCATGTAGCCATAGACAAAAAGCGGACTCAGGTCGATGGGTTTGAGATGATCAAGAATGAGATCCGGCACCCTCACGCCTCCCTTCTCGGTAACATAGACGCCGGAGTAGTAATCCAGAAATGTAGCAACCACCACGAGAACCAGCGACAGCCCGATAAGGTATCGGTACTCGAGAAACTCCCTGATCCAATCGTGGAACCCTTTTCTAAAGTACTCCCTGGTCCTTTGCCCGAAGCTCACCTTGGGCGTGTGATTGATCTGAGGGCTTGGGCTCGGCATCCTTGATTCTGGCTCAATCCGCATCATCGCAGCTTCTTGTGTACGTGTCTTGCCATTTTGGGCACGTGGCCCAGCGTCTCCGTGAAGTGGTGGACCAGCACATGCTCGATTTCGTCGAGCGTATTCTCCTGCGCCCCGGTGATCTGCCGCACATTGGCCAGGCAATTGGCCGCCTGGGCACCGATCCGTACCCGGTCGGGAAAGCTCATCTCGCAATCCCGACACGTCAGGCCATTGGCCGAACTGCTGAAATAGCACTCCCGCCAGTCGCTTGCAAGAGGCCGCTGACAGTTGGCGCAAGCGTTCAGAACCGGCCGCAGGCCCACTTCATGCAGAAGTGCCAACTGAAACAGGATCAGCCGCACCAGGATATCACATCTCCGCGCGGTTGTCGCCTGCGCGTCAAGATCCTCCAGAAACTGTGCGAACTGGTCGAAAAGCACCAGATGGGGGTCATAGTCGTGCGTGAGCCGATTCAACAACTCCGCAGCGAACAAGGCGCTGTCGAGAGCGAACAGGTTCTTCCTGAGCCCTCCCCGCCCCGGCCGCTGCTGGTACTCCGTCAAAACCGCCAACTTCTCTTCCACGGCATCGGAAAAGACGATCTCGCCAAGCGAGAGAACCTCAATCGGGCCGTCAAAGGCCGACTTGGCTCGTTTGGAGCCCTTGGCAATGGCACTGATCTTGCCCGTGAGCCGGGCGAAGAACGTCACGACCTGTGAAGTCTCGGAGTAGTCAACGGCGCGAATGCAGATGGCCCGATCCTTGGTAAGCATGGTCACGGCTCGACAACCTTTTGGATCGTAATGCGGTTGATGCGTCGCGGCTCTGCCGAAGCGATGGTGAATCTCAGGTTCCGGTAATCGAAATGCTCGCCCGTTTTGGGCACGTACCCCAACCGCGAGAAGACGAAACCGCCAATCGTATCGTAGTCCTCGTCCTCGGGCAGATTCAGCTCGTATCCATCGTTGAGATCGTCTACATACGTCCTGGCATCGACCTCGATGGTGCGCTCATCCACCTCCTTGATCGAATCCGGCGCGGTCTCCTCATACTCGTCGGCAATCTCGCCGACCAGCTCTTCGAGGATGTCCTCGAGCGTCACGATGCCGGCCGTGCCGCCGTATTCATCGAGCACGACCGCGATGTGCAGCTTCTGATTCTGGAACTCGTGGAGAAGGGCCCGTAAGGGTTTGGTTTCAGGCACAAAGTAGGCTTCCCGCATGCGATCACGAAGGCAGAAACCCTTGGGATCCTTGCCGATTTCAGCCAGCAGGTCTTTCGCATAGATGAAGCCGACGATGTTGTCGATATTCTCCTCGTAGACGGGAATTCGCGAGTGCCCCGCCTTTTTGATGGCCTCAAGCACGGCCGGCAAATCGGCGTCGACGTCGATGGCGACGAGGTCCGTACGCGGTGTCATGATCTCGTCGGCCCGGCTCTCGCTCAACTCCAGAACATTCTCGATCATCTCCTGCTCCTCCTCGTCAAAGGCCCCCTCCATGCGATGCTGTTCCAGGTCTTCGAGAAACTCCTCGTGCTTCTCCTCCAACTGCGCTTCGGGCGTGGCCGCAGGCACACCGGCCAGCCGACGCACGAAACCGTCGTAGAGCTGAAGTACATAGAGAACAGGAAAAGCCGGAACCGAGAGCGCAGCCAGGATGCGATATGTGCGACTGAGGAGCTTCTCGCCCGCGTACTTGGCCCAAGCATGGGGAATGGCCAGACTGAAGATGGAGAAGATCGCGAGAGCCACAAGGAAGACGAGCACGTAGCCACCGACGCTCAGGACGCGACCCTGTACCGTCGAAAGCAGTGCCACCAAGAGCAGCAACGCGCAGAAATTGAAGACGAGTCGATAAAAGGAGCACATCAGGATCAGCTTGTCGGCATCCTCGACCAGCTTGTCCACAAGATGCGGCCGTTCCTCGCCGTTGGCCGTCTTGAAGGCCTCCTGCAGTCGGACACGGGAGAAGACCCGCAACGCGATGGCGTTGACAGAAAAGAACAGTGTCGCTCCAACGAACAGGCATGTCAGCAGCACGGCCCAACCGATGAAGCCCACTTGTGACGACCTTTCAATCCAACCCAACACCCGAGCCGGCAGGCCCCGCTAGCCTACCGCGGCTTCGGCGTGGTATTATACACCAACCCATAACCCATGTGTTGCAGAATCTCATCCTCGGTCTCGTGCATTCTCCCGGCCTGCTCCGGCGTGCGGTCATCGAACCCCAATTGGTGAAGCAGCCCATGCGTCACATAGAGGGCCAATTCCGCTTCGCCGGCGTGCCCCCGCCGGACAGCTTCGCGAGCCGCCATCTGGCCGTTGACAACAAGCTCGAAGACACGCTGCCCATCTCGATCCCGCTCATCGGACAAATCGAAGCTCAGGCAGTCCGTGGGACGGTCGTGGTTCAGGAATCTCCGGTTGAGGCTACGAATCTCAGCGTCATCCACGATGCCGATGCTAACCGCCGCTTTGGAGATGCCGAAACGCGCACAAACGGTCGCTGCCAACTCCTCAAGCCTGGCCGCGTCGGCAGGTACATCGCGGAAGTGCTTTGAGATCTGCACCGTATTCATGGCGGCGGAAGCCTACGTCTCAACCATCTTGGGCGTGCTGGGCTTGGGCAGACGTTGCG
>CAZGRF010000162.1:0-7683 GCA_964527825.1 uncultured Pirellulales bacterium | reverse complement strand
ACGCCGCGACGTCGCAAGGCAACGACGTGACTATCAAACAACTCCTGGACAACGGCGCGGACTTGTGGCGGCGTCAGTTCGAGCTTGCGCCGATCGCATTGGCGATGAAAGCTGATGCGCCCGGGATCGTCCGGCTGCTTGTGAGCCGAGGTGCAGAGCATTCCGCTGTCCACATCGCCGCGTATTTCGGTGACTTGGACAAGCTCAAGAACCACCTGGCCCAAGGAGGGGACGTCGATGCCCAGGGTCCGTCCCGTTTGACGCTGTTGGCGTGCGCTGTCTGTGGCGGGCAGGAGGCCGCGGCCGCGTTGCTTCTGAGCCAGGGGGCCGAGGTCAATCTGCAGGCCGGATCCGGCTGGACGGCGCTGCATTGGGCCAGCGTGACCGGTCATGAGGAGATGGCGAGAATGTTGCTTGACGGGGGGGCCGATGTGGCATCGACGGACTGCCGGGGACGGACGGCGCTGCACTGGGCGGTCGGGAGCGGTCGCAAGGACTTGGTCGAGATGCTGCTGGCCCAGGGGGCCGACGTAAACGCCCCGAGCGGCGCGATCATCGTCGAGGGACAAGTCGATGAGGGCTGGACGCCTTTGCATGCCGCCTGTATGGGCGCGAACAAGGCGATCGTGGAATTGCTCCTGGCCCACGGGGCCGAAGTGAATGTCGCAACGAAGAACGGCAGCACGCCACTTTCCCTGGCACAGCAGCGCGAGCGCAAGCAGATCGTCGAGGTGTTGCGCGAGCACGGGGCGGAAGAATCGTCCCCGACGGAATAGTAAAACGCGCGTCACCATATCGCCGCAAACACAAGGAGAGCGCACTATGAGAAAGATACTTGGCAACGGGGTGCAGGTGTTGTGCCTTGGTATTCCATTATTCCTGTGGCCGTGCACTTTGGCCTTTGGAGAGGCGGCTGCCGAATCCGCGCCCGCCGTCGAGACGCAACTGCCGCAACAACCATGCGACAGATCCGAGATCGATCTGGAGGCGATCCCATTCAAGATCGTCCACGAAACCTACCGCGAGACGGAGGGCAAGGAGAACTGGGAGCTGTACATCGTGAATGCCAACGGCACCCACTCCACCAACCTTACGCAGACGCCCGAGGTGGATGAAATGTATCCCCATGTCTCATCCGACGGCACCAAGATCTGCTTTGTGGCGGACGAGACAGGGGAAGACGGCAAGGTTCGAAACGTCTATTACATGAACGTCGACGGGACGGGTCGAGTGAAGGTTGCCGACAACGCCCGACAGCCGTGCTGGAGTCCGGATGGGAAAGTGATTGCCTACGTCAAGGGGGAATACGACCGCTATTCCGCCCGGGCCTTTGCTTCCAAGGAGCTGCTCTTCTATGACGTGGAGACGGCAAGCCATCGGATGCACCCTAACCGGGACCTGCACCATCTCTACAACGTCTGTTGGTCGCCCAACGGGAAATGGCTGGTTGCCACCGTGACGGGCGGCATGGGTTTCGATCATTCGATCATTGCGTTCGAAGCCGAAGGCGATGGCGTATTCGATCTCCACAAGTACGGGATCGACGGTTGCCGGCCGGACCTCAGTTCCGACGGTAGGAAGATCGCCTGGGGCAAGACCGATTGGGATCTGTACGTGGCGGACATCGATCTGACGCTGGCGGTGCCCCGAGTCGGTGATATTCGCTGCGCGGTCAAGTGTGCCAATGAGTATCATGTCACTCACTCCGAACTCTCACCCGACGGCCGCTACCTTGCCTTTGGTTATGGTCCCGCGGTGAACTACTCTGTCGGCGTCAAGGCCCCGGGCTGGAATATCTGTGTCGGTGACCTGACGGGTAAGTGGGTCCAGGTCACCACCGATGGTAAACACAACAAGGAGCCCGACTGGGTGCCGATCCGTAGGAGCAGCCAGTAGAGGCCCGTCCGCGTGGCCGCGCGTCGGATTCCGAGGGTCCGCGACCGAGGATTCGTGCAACGCCGGGTGCATACCTACCGGGACCACAGCCCGAAGGCCATCACTGCCCGGCGACAGAGCGGTCGACCGCCGAACCTGCCGTCGTATGGCTCGGGACTCAATCCGGCGAAGCGACTATGGGCCTATCTCCACAGCCACTATCTGAGCAACCGCGCTTGCGCAGACCACGATGATCTGCTCAACCGTTGCGGGGCCGCCTGGAACCAATTGCCCCCCAGCAACTCCATTCGATGTGCCGCACTCAGTGGATACGGCCTATGAACTCTTCCTAATCGGTGTTACACCCGCATGAGTCTATGCACTCATACGGAGTGTCCACGGAATTGGCGCTTGCGTCAGCTCAAGAAGCGTGGCACCATAGCCGGCGGCTTGCTGTTGGGGTGTCCGGCGGCTCCATCGCTTCCTGCTGTAGGCGATCGGGGCGTTGAAGACTGAGTTCGGTGCGAAGATGACTTGCAGGGGCAAGGCCTGGCGGCTGTATCCCGAGGACGTCGTTTGGTCTGTAGAGAGATCATGTCGATAAACGGCGAAGTACCTGAAGCCATGTGCGACCCGCGGACCGGCGCATCCCTGCGACGTCTGTCCAAGGACGATTGTGAGTACCTCTGGCCGGACGGCGGGGAGCATGGATACCCGATCCGAGACGGTATCCCCATCTTCACTACCAAGGAAGCCTTACAGGGTTCGAATCGAAAGTACCAGCAGTTCTACGATAAGATCGCTCTCTTTTACGACTTGTACATTACCGCAACCGCCAGCCTGGTGCGCAAGAAAGGGTGGCGCGCCGCACGGGCGGAACTCTCTCAACAAGCAAGCCCAATCGGCATCAACGATAGGGTCCTGGAGGTGGGCATAGGCACCGGTCTGAACCTTCTCATTTTGCCTCGCGACATGCCTTACTATGGAATCGACATTTCCTGGAACATGCTGTGTCGCTGCCGGCGCCGCGCCCGGCGCATCGGACGTGAGGTCTGTCTGTCCTTGGCGGAGGCGGAAGCTCTGCCTTTTGCGGATGAGAGCTTCGACGTGGCCTTTACCGTGGGTGGGTTCAATTTCTTCCGCGACAAGCAGGCCGCGATCGATGAGCTCATTCGGGTGGCGAGACCCGGCGCCAGAATCCTCATTGTTGATGAGACGGAAGAACACGTGCGAAGGAGCTACGAAAGGACACCCGTGGCCCGGGGAACGTTCAAGAGCGAAGATCGCGAGGCCCTGAGGGCCCCGGTGGAGCTCGTTCCCCGTCGCATGAAAGACATCAAGTGCGAGGAAGTATGGAACGGCAGGTTCTATTCGCTGTCATTCGTGAAGCCGTGACGTTTAGCCCGCGATGATCGTTGACGCTCACTGTCATCTTGACGAGCCACTGCAACCCGTGGACACCTTGCTGGCCGAGATGGACGCAGGCGGCGTGGAACGTACGTGCCTGATCGCCGCCATCGCTCTTTCGCTGAATCTGACGGCGACGGCCGAGACGCTGGCAAAGCTAATGACCCGCATGCTTGCCGGCAAGCTGCGTCCCGTCGGTTTGTTCTTTTACCGCGGCACCGTGACTTCCAAGGACACCTGTATGGTGCTGGCCCGCCAGTATTCGCTCTGCCCCGTGCCGGACAACACGGCGGTGGGGCGCGTCCTGGAGGCGCACCCCGACAGGTTCTATGGCTGGGTGTTCGTCAATCCGCGTGCGGCCGATCCGATTGCTGAGCTCGAAAGCCGGGCCGGTCGTTCCGGCTGGATTGGCGTGAAGGCCCACCCGTTCTGGCATCGTTACCCGGTCTCGGCGCTGGACGAAACAGCGCGATGGTGCCAGGAGCGGGACTGGCCTCTGCTGATTCATCTGGGAGGCGACGCGGAAACAGGCGACTATCGTTGTCTTCCCGCGCGACACAGTCGGCTCAAGATCTTATACGCGCACGCGGGCGTGCCTTTCTATCGTGAGGTCTGGGAATTTGCGGCAGGCAGAGACAATGTCATGATCGACTTGTCCAATGCCATGTACGTCAACGCGGCCCTGCTGTCGCAGGCAGTCAAGGTCATGGGACCCAGACGATGCATCTGGGGGACTGATGGGCCGTACGGCCACATCAACCGCAGCCGGCAGATTTCACGCATCCAAAGGCTGGGGCTCTCGGAAGCGGACCAGCAGCGTATCCTCGGAGGAAACCTGCTCGAAATCATCCGCTGCGGACGTTCGACGCCATGAGACTGCTGTAAGAATCGGACGGATGGACTTTTGATGGTTCGAGTCACATCATGCCGTGTGCTTGAAGTAGATTTGCCCTTTCGCCGACCGTTTGAGCACGCCGCGGCAAGAAGAGATGTCTCCGAAAGCGTGTTCTTCAGATGCACCACGGACCGCGGCACTGTGGGTTTCGGCGAATCTCTGCCACGGTCTTACGTCACGGGCGAGAGCAGGAACGATGTCTACCGGTTGCTGCGTGACAATATCGCGCCGCGGCTGCTTGGACGTTGTTTCGATTCCTTCGAGGCGGTGACGGACTTCCTCGATGCCTGCGACGGCAAAGCTCCTGCGGAATGGGTCGATCCCGGCATTCCGCAGTGTGCTGCGTGGTGCGCGGTCGATTTGGCTTTCCTCGATACCTTCGGTCGCGAGTTTGGGCGAGCGGTCTTGCCCGCAGACAGTGCGGCGACGTTGGCGCCGATTCGCTACAGCGGTGCGCTGTCCGCAAGTTCGCGGCGCAGCTTGATAAAGACGTGCCTGCTGCAACGCGCCTTCGGACTGCGGCAGATCAAGATGAAGGTAGGCTACGACGGCGATGTCGCGGCATTGAAGACCGCGCGAAAACTCCTGGGCCCGAAGGCCCAAATACGGGTCGATGCCAACATGGCCTGGACCCTTGAGCAGGCCCAGGCCGCCATGGGACGGATGGCCGATCTGGGCGTACGGTCCTTCGAGCAACCCCTGGCGGCGGGAGCCATCGAGGAGATGGCCACCCTGGTCGGGACAACGGGCCTGACCGTCGTGGCCGACGAGAGCTTCAACGACCGCGCTTCTCTGCAAAGACTCATAGCGGATCGAGCCTGCACCGCGGTGAACGTCAGGATATCGAAATGCGGTGGGCTTCGGGCCTCTTTGCGCCGGTGTCGTGAAGCGGCCGAGGCAGGGTTGCTGGTCCAGGTCGGCTGTCAGGTAGGCGAGTCATCTCTGTTGTCGGCGGCCCAGCAGGCATTGCTCGCCCAAGGGCCGCAAGTAATCTGCGTGGAAGGCGCTTTCGGCCGCCACCTGCTCAGGGATGATGTCGCCCGGCCTATCTTGCAGTTCGGCTACGGCGGGCGCAGTCCGAAGCCGGTCTCAGGTTTGGGGCTGGGTGTAACAGTCGATGAGACCAGGCTGCGCCGCGTGACGGTGCGCAGCGACGATGTGAGTGATTGAGAAGAAGGGACCCAGGCGCCGTGACGACTCTCATGAATGAGAATGGTCTTCCCGACCCCAGTGACGGCGGGACAACCGTGCGTCGCAACGAGGTCCCGGCGGCTGGGTCGGTCGGTGTTTGTCCCGGTCCGCCCGAGATGGTGACGGCCTGGAAGCAGGGGAAGATCGAGTACCTCACAGCCTCCGACGGCGTCCTGCTGCCGGTGCGCACCTTTGGCAGCAGCGGTACCGGCACACCGGTGGTCCTGCTCCACGGGCTGCAGAGCCATTCAGGCTGGTTCGTTCAATCGTCGTGTCACATCGCGAGCTTGGGCTGCCCCGTCTACGCTCTTGACCGGCGGGGTTCCGGCTTGAGCCGGCAGCAGAGGGGCCATGCGGCAAGCTTCCGGCAGATCGCCGACGATATCGGCCACGTCGTACAGCACGCCGCCAAGCGGCATGGAACAGGACAGATCCACATCGTCGGGCATTGCTTCGGTGCGATTGCCGCCGTCCTTTTTGCCTGCGACCACCCGGCGATTCTCGCCTCTCTGATTCTTGCGACACCTGCTCTGTATACGCGCGTGACTGTCCCTCTGGCGAACAAGGCCGCCATTGCCGTGTCTCGTCTCCGCAACTCGATACACTACCTCCCCATCCCGTTCCCGACGGACTTACTGACCGAACTGCCGGCCTACCGCAGCTTCATTCGGCAGGACTCTCTTTCACTGGACGAACTGACCGCGACCTTCTACTACCAGATATTTCGCGCACGTCTTTTCTTGGCGGCCAAAGCCGCCCGCCTGCACACTCCTGTATTCATGGCTCTGGCCGGAAAGGACCGGATATCCCATAACCGCAAGAATGAAACGTTTTTCCGCAGAATCCCGGCGGCCCACAAGAAGCTGGCAACTTACACAAACGCCACGCACATTCTCGAATTCAGCCCTGAGAGAGAGACTTTCTTCCAGGACTTGTCCGAGTGGATCGCGGGGATCTCTTCGCATGATTCAGGAGGTCGTACGACGCGTGTCACCGAACGGTAGAGTATACCAGGCCATGATGCGAACGGTCGGCTATGTGGCCACCAAACATGCCGCCTGGCAATGGCGACGATTCGAGGGGACACTGGAACGATGTCGCCGTGTCCAGGACGAGCTGATGATGCATGCTATCCGCACGAATCAGGGTAGTGACTTCGGCAAGCATCACCGTTTCGATCGCATTCGCTCGTATGCAGACTTTGTGAACGCGCTGCCGCTGGCCCGGTTCTCCTATTTCGCGCCATACATTGACCGCTGTCGTCAGGGCGACAGCCGGGCCCTGCTCGGGCCGTCACAGAAACTACAGATGTTTGCTTTGACGTCTGCCACAACGGGGCCGGTCAAGTACATACCGGTGACTGCTGACTATATCGCACAATACCGCCGTGGTTGGAATATCTGGGGCATCAAGGCAATGCAGGACCATCCCGAAATGTTCCTGGGCAAGGTGCTGCACGCCAGCAGTCCGGCCGAGGAGGAGCGGACCGCCGGAGGGCATCCGTGCGGCGCGATCTCGGGCATGCTCGCACAACAACAGAAATGGATTGTCCGGCAGCTCTACTCCGTTCCGGCGGAGGTGTTCTGCATCGGCGATCCCCTCCTGCGTTATTATGCAACGATGCGTTTTTCTATGCCCGAGGACGTCCGCTTGATCGCCTCGGCCAATCCCAGCACGCTGGTGGCCTTGGCACAGACCGCCAACGAGCGTGCTGGACAGATGATTCGCGAGATCCACGATGGGACCATCGATACCGACCGTGAACTGCCAGCCAAGCACCGGCTGCACCTGGCGCGTCGCCTAACGCCCAATCCCAGCCGCAGCCGCCAACTGGAGCGTCTGCTGAACGAGCATGGCTGCCTGCTGCCGAAGCACTACTGGAGACCGGCCCTGCTGGCCCATTGGACCGGAGGCACGGTGGGATGCTATCTGCCCCGTGTCAAGCAATACTATGGAGACGCGCGCATTCGTGACATCGGCCTGCTGGCCAGTGAGGGACGCATGAGCATTCCCCTGGAGGACGGTACGGCAGCCGGCGTGCTTGACATTGAAGCGAATTTCTACGAGTTCGTCCCGGAAGAAGAGATGCACGGACTCGACCTGCCCGACGAAGCCGCGACGCTGCCCAGCGGCCTGACGGTTCTCCGGGCGGACCAATTGGAGAAGGGACGTCTGTACTACCTTTTCCTGACCAATCGGGCCGGCTTATACCGTTACCACATTGGCGATGTCGTCCGTGTGACAGGCTCGATAGGCTCGGCCGCGGTGATTGAGTTCGTGTCCCGAGGCGCCCACGTGTGCAGCGTGACCGGAGA
>CAZGRF010000161.1:0-7685 GCA_964527825.1 uncultured Pirellulales bacterium | reverse complement strand
GTGTTGCGGGCAATCACGTTCTTCGTGATGACCGGCGAGGCACGAAAGCAGTATACACCGCCACCCATGGGGGCCCTGGCGCCGACTTCGGTCTCCATCGGAGCATTGCGCGTGCCGGTGCCTCCCAGGATAGTGAAGCCCGCCAGCACCGCCTTGCTGGTCTCGCCATTGGCGAACGTCACAACCGAACCTCTTTGCTCTCCGTTCAGTACGGTGTAGCCGACAATCCTCGGGTCGTTCGGGTCGGTGCTCGTGACCGTGATGTCCTTGCCCTGGAAGTTGATGATTTCAAAGTAGACGCCGGGCTTGACGAGCACCGTGTCGCCGTCACTGCAGGCATTGATCGCGGTCTGAATGCTCCCATACTCGCTCGGAACGACGCGAGTCTCCCCGTAGGCGGCCCCCACAATCGTGCAGGCCGCAAGAACGCTGAGCAGAGTTGTTCGTCTCATCTCGTCACCTTTCTCTCTGATGCACACGTACACGGAAAACAACGGCAAACGGGGATTCGCCCCCCTCCGAATTCCGCAACATCCTATTTATACTCGATCTGGGGAGGACCCTGCAAGGGAATTCCGACTGCCTGCGGTCGCGGTCTTCGCTTGGCGACGCCGATTCCCACTTATCTATAGAGACGCGTTATGAATCCCTTCATTACGCCGAAAACCAAGATTTTGCACACCAGCCGCCAAAACACCCGCAGGGTAAAGGCAGCGTGTTACCGCTGTGTTACGGTTTGGTCCTTTCTGGGTGATTTTCCCTGGCCGACGAGGCGAAGGCGACTGTCTGCCGCTGAGCAGCGGTGCGGCTTGTCTCCACCATCAGGTGGGTTCGACGACCCGCGCAGCCGAACCGTGCGCTGGAACCGCCGTTGGACTATTCAGGGATGGGCAGACCCAACTCAGCAACAACCTTTTTCATGTCTTCCCAGACCTTGCGCCGCGTATCGGCGGTGTAGTTCCGCAGGATATAGGCGGGGTGGTAGGTCGCCATGAGCTTGATGGCAGGCTGGCCGAGGCCTGGGTAGTACTCCTCGAAGTGTCCCCGAAGCTGCCCGATGGATTTGGGGGTATCGAGCAGCGTCCTGGCGGCGTGCGCCCCGAGGGCGACGATGATCTCGGGTTTGATGGCTTCGATTTGCCTCTGGAGGTACGGCAGGCAACTGATGATCTCTTCGGGCCTGGGATCGCGGTTGTCGGGGGGGCGGCACTTGAGGATATTGCCGATGAAGACCTCCTCGCGTTTGAGCCCACAGGCGGCAATGATCTTGTCCAGGAGCTGCCCCGCCCTGCCGACAAAGGGCCTGCCCTGGGCGTCTTCGTCCGCGCCGGGTGCTTCACCGACAAACATGATGCGTGCGTTCGGACTGCCCTCGCCCGGCACGCCATTGGTTCTCGTAGAGCCAAGACCGCACTTGCGGCATTGGCGGACCTCTGCGTCGATGGCCTCCAGCGCGCCGGCAGCGTCGGCGGTCTTAACCTTGCTGGACGGAAGCTGCTCGGCGTCAGCAGCGCCCTTGCCCTTGACGAGAAACCCTGTGAAGAAGTCTTCCATCTCCAGGTGCTGGCGAACCGCCTTGTTCGTATCGACTTGCCTTGCCATGCAGGCACTCTACCAAGGCCGGGCGGCGCCGACAATGAAGAAACGCTTGCCGAAGCAAGCCGCAAGCCCTCGGTTGACGATCCAGGACTCACCGAAGGTACGAAGGCACAATCAGCTTTGACTTGCCGCTTGAAGCTGGCGGGTGCAACCGAAGCCCTTGCCCAGCTCACACCATACGCACGAATCCGTGAAGTCCTTGGTCATCATGAGTTGGCCCTCGCAGGCACCGCAGAGCCTTTCTTCGCCCTTCTTCATCGGACCGGGGCACGGCGTAATCGTCATCGGGCAGATGTCGATGCAGGTGTTGCAGTTCTTGCAGTAATCAGGCTTGCGACCAAAAGGAAATCCGACGCGGCGATCCTTGCCCCGCCCGATGAAGCCCAGAGCCTTGGCCTGCCACATCTCGGCGCAAACGCGGACGCACCGACCGCAAAGCGTGCAGTTGTCGTTGTGGAACGGATAGCGCACTTTGGTTACGCCGCAGCGCACCGCGAGGTCCTGAACTGCCCGCGAATTCGGGCACTGCGCCACCAGCAGTTCAGCGATGTTGCGACGAAGCCGGCGAATGCGCTCGGTATCCGTCAGAATGACCATCCCCTCGGCCACGTTCAGCGTACACGACGTGGTCACCTTCGAGCGGCCGTTGACGATATGCTCCACGATGCACAGCCGGCACGCCCCGATATCCGAAAGCCCTGGATAGTGACACAAGGCCGGGATGCAAATGCCGTATTCCAGCGCCGTGTCGAGAATGGAGGTGCCTTTGACCGCTTGGATTTTGGCGCCGTCGATCTTGACAGCCACATACTCTTGCATCTCTATCTCCTCAGCAAATGCCAATGGCTTCGAACGTGCAGACGTCTTTACAGATACCGCACTTGGTGCAGAGCGCCGCGTCGATAGCGTGCGGCTGCTTCGCCTGGCCCGTGATGGCGCCGTGCGGACAGGCCTTCAGGCAGGCGCCGCACCCTTCGCAGGCATCGGGATCGATCTTGTATTCGATCAGCTCCCGGCAGACACCGGCCGGACAGGATTTGTTTTGAATGTGCGCCTCATACTCATCGCGGAAGTAGTGCAGCGTCGAGAGCACGGGATTGGGCGCCGTCTTGCCGAGAGCACACAGACAGGTCTGGGCCATCGTGTCCCCAAGCTCTTCCAGCAGATCGAGCTGCTCGGGCCGCCCGCGGCCTTCGGTTATATCCGTGAGCATCTCTCGCATCCGGCCCAGACCCAGCCGGCACGGAACGCACTTGCCGCACGACTCGTCCTGGAGGAATTCTATGAAGTACTTGGCCACGTCCACCATGCAGGTGTGTTCGTCCATCACCACCATGCCGCCTGAACCCACCATTGAGCCGGCCTTGGCCAGGGTGTCAAAATCGACCGGGAGATCGAACTTCTCGGCCGGCAGACAGCCGCCGGAAGGACCGCCCGTCTGAACCGCCTTGATGGCCACCCCGTCCTGGGCGCCGCCGCCGATGTCGTTGATGATCGTCTTCAGAGATGTTCCCATCGCGACCTCGACCAGGCCGGTATTCTTGACGCGACCGGTCAAGGCAAAGATCTTGGTGCCTTTGCTTCCATCGGTCCCCTTGCCGGCAAACCAGGAAGCTCCCTTGCTGATAATCAGCGGCACATTGGCCCAGGTCTCGACGTTGTTGAGGCAGGTCGGCTTGTGGCGAAGGCCGTCTCGAACGGTGTGCACGTCCTTGGCGCGCGGCTCCCCAACCTTCCCCTCGAGTGAGGCCATCAAGGCCGTGGACTCGCCGCAGACAAAGGCGCCGGCCCCGCGCATGATCTCGACGTCAAACGTATGGCCGCTGCCGAGGATATTCTCTCCGAGCAATCCCCGCTCGCGGGCTTGCTCAATCGCCTTGCGTGCATGAGCGACCGCCAACGGGTACTCATTACGAACGTAGATGTAGCCCTGACTGGCCCCTATGGCGTAGCTGCCGATCACCATCCCCTCCAAGACGGCGTGCGGATTCCCCTCCAGCACGCTGCGGTCCATGTAAGCGCCGGGGTCGCCTTCGTCGGCATTGCAGATGACGTACTTCTCATCGCCGGGGGCGGTACGGCACTGCTCCCACTTACGACCGGTCGGATACCCCCCGCCGCCCCGGCCGCGTAGGCCGGAGAGCGTGATCTCCGCGATGACTTGCTCCGGGCTCATTCCACCGAGCACCTTGGCCAGCGCGGTGTAGCCGTCGATGGCAACGTAATCCTCAATGTTGGAAGGATCGATGAGCCTGTTTTGACCCAGCAGGACCCGGTCCTGGGCTCGGTAGAACGGCACATCTGATTCTTTCACGACGGTCTTGCCGGAAGCGGGGTCGGTGTAAAGCAGCCGGTCAATGACCTCGTCCTTCTCGACGGTCTTGGCCACAATTTCGGGCATATCCTCGACGCCGACATGGCAGTAAAGGACATTAGCCGGGCCGATTATCATGATCGGCCCCTGCTCGCAGAATCCGTGGCAGCCCGTCACTTGGACCGCCACGGACTCGCTCAAGCCTCGCGCCGCCAGCTCGGATTTCAAGGCGACGACCACCTTCGCGCTCCCCGATGCCTGACAGGCGGTCCCGCTACACATCGTCACGGTCTTCGTCACTTTCTTGCGTCTGGCTGTCGCGGAGTTGCGAAGCTCGTCAAGATCGGCTTTGGTCTTCAGTTCAGCAGTCACTCGGCACCTCCTTCTCCGCTGCCTGGACGGACTGGATCAGCTTGCGCAATTCGTTAGGGGTCATCTTGCCGTGATACCGGCCATCAAGGACAACGACCGGGCCCAGAGCGCACGCCCCGAGACAGTTCACCTGCTCCAGAGTAAACAGTCCGTCGTCGGTCGTCTGCCCGGGCGCGATGCCCAACTGGCCCTGGACTTCGTCCGCCATCCGCGGTGCGCCACGCACATGGCATGCAGTGCCCATGCATACCGTCAGGACGTGGCGGCCGCGCGGCGTCAGGCTGAAGGCCTTGTAGAAGTTGGCGACGCGGTAGACCTCGATCAGAGGGACCCCGAGTTCCGCCGAGACGGTCGTCATGGCCTCCTCGGGAATGCATCCGAAGGTCTCCTGCACATCCTGGAGCACTTCAACAAGCTGCTGGGGCTGGCTGCGTCGCTTCTCCAGAATCGTCTCAAGTGTGTTCTCAGACATGATCACCTCCATAATGCTCTTTCCCCCACAGATGAAACGCTGTTGCCTGCTAACTGGATATGGTTGCGCTCTCGCTGCGAGTGTAGGAACGGACGACAGCGGAGGATTGCTGATGACCTCACGACCTTCATGTGGTTCGCCTGCACCACGAAAAACCTCGGGCCAATGCTTGACAACGGACAGAATAATGGTCATACGAAGACGTGTGAATGCAATAAGATCGCCATGTTAATGCCTATTTAGTATAGGCAATAATGGCCAATGTTAGTGCCTATATAATGCATCACAGACCTGCACATATTGGAGGTCCGGCCGATGTCGAAAAAGCCATCCAGGCCCTCGCGCGGCATGCCACCACGGTTCGGAGGTGATGACTCCAGACGTTGGTGTATCCTGCCCAGCGAGGAATCCGATCCGCCTAAGATCGAGAGGGCCCTGCGGGAGCGTATCAAGGAGTTGAACTGCCTCTACGGCATTACCCGCCTGACCGAAAGTGGTCCTGATTCTCTGGAGGAGTTCTTGCGGCGCGTTGCCAACATCCTGCCGCCGTCCTGGCAGTATCCGGAGATCACCTGCGCGCGGATTACATTCCAGGGACAGACCTACAAGACCGAAGGCTTCAAGGTCTCCAAATGGCGACAGGCAGCAAGAATCATGATGTTCGGTGAGCCCGTTGGAGAGGTAGAGGTGTTCTACACCGAGCAGCGCCCTGCCCTGTACGAGGGCCCGTTTCTGAGAGAGGAGCGCACTCTGCTGGACGCGGTGGCGGAGAACATCGGTGCGGTGGCGATGCGCCTGTCGGCCGAGATGAAGTTGCAGGAAACCAACAAGCAACTGACCGTTGAACGCGAGGCCCTGCGTGAAGCCAACGCCGCCCTGCGAGCCGTCTTGACCCGCATTGAGGAGGAGAAATTGATGATCCACAAGGACATTCAGGCCAACGTCGAGAAGGTCTTGATGCCCATCATCTACGCCTTGCTAACGGAAGTCCCCCAGCCGCAGCGAAAGTACGTCGAGCTGCTCAGAGACAACCTGCTGGAGATCTCATCGCCGTTCATAAGCCAACTGACGGAGAAGTATCATTCGCTGACGCCGACGGAAATCAGCATCTGCAACATGATTCGGACCGGCCTGCGGAGCAAAGAGATCGCTCGGATGCGAGGCGTCTCGACGGCCACAATCAGCCGACACCGAGAGCGAATTCGACACAAGCTCGGCGTGGCCAACACGGACGTGAATCTCACCACCTATCTGCAAACGACCATGTGAACGCACATCGCGTGCGGCGGTCCCGACCGCAGGCGATAAGCCCAACCCGTCGCCCGCAGCCGTTAGGCGCGCAAAGAACGGGGCCTGCACCCCATGAGCGCAGGCCCCGCCGTCGTTTCAGACTGTCACTCCAACATGGCCGTTACCGGTCGCCGGCAAGGTACTGGACTTCACCGGCCGTCAACGCGCGGTTGTAGATGCGGAACTCATCCAACGAACCGCGGTAGTACACATCGTTCGTCCACTGCGATCGACCCAGCCAGTTCTGCGTCGTCTCACCCAGATCGGTCGGCAACATCGTCGTGGTGTTGCTTCCGACCGGCTCGCCATCCACGTACAGTACGATGTTCATGGCCGCACTGTCAAGCGTGACCGCCACGTGATGCCAACCCGACCCCAGCGCGCGCGAGGCCACGGCACGCACTTCCGTGCCGCCGGTGGAAAGGATACCGAAGGTCACCGGGGTGCCACGGCCTGTCTGCTGAGCCGACAGGAACACGTAGTTGCTGGTGCGGGTTCCAAAGTCGAACACGCGCTGCCATGCTCCGGCCGTGGGATCGAAGTCGACCCAACTCGCAAACGTCACGTCGCTGAGCGAAGCGATCAGAGAACCGATCGGCAGATCGGCATAGCCACTGGTGCCGTCGAGCACCAGGGCCTTCCCATAACCCTGCGGACCCGTGTCGAAGCTGCAACCGGTCTCAGCGGTACCGTCATAACCGTTGCCGGACGCGTCAGCGACGCTGTCCGACATGGGGTAGTAGGCGACCAGGTTGGCTGTGCCCGGATCGACGGGAGCAGGCGCCGCTTCCGGCGGGAGCCGATACAGCCTGACGTCGTCGATGTACAATCGGCCTGAGCCGGTGCCGGATACGCCGATCGTCAGAGTCTTGACGCTCTTAGCGGCCGCACCCAGCGTGGTCAAGTCGATAGGCCACGGCTTCCATACCGGCGCAGCGAGGGAAGCGCTGCCACCCGGGAAGTTGATCGGCGCGCCGCCGTTGATCTTGACGTACAACTGCGCCGGGTTGTTGCCCAGGCTGCCACGGAACCACAGCACCAGCGCTTGGGCGTCCGCCCGCGTCCAATCCACCCCGGTGGCGCTCACCGTCAACATTGCCTCCGAGCGGAGCACTGCGCCCGTGTTCGTGTAGCGGAACGGCATGCACTGAGTGCCGCTGTGGATGTTACCCTCATCGGCATAGGGCGGATCGTCATTGCCGACTTGCGACCCGTTGGTGTCAATGTTGTAGCCGTCCTCCCAGGCGATAAAGATCTCCGCGCCGGGGTCATCCGTGTAGCTCTCGAAGTTGTCGACCACGAGGAAAGCCGGCGTGTTGAAGTCCCAGAGATCGCTCGACCAGGCGGTGGGACTCTCGACTTCGTTGACTTCCGTCACCATCCAGTAGTACTTCTCACCCATCAGAAGATCCAGGGGATAGGTGTCGAAACTGGGCTGAGGGGCTGTCCCCGCCAGGGCGCTGCCATCGAGGACGGCGTTGCTGTCAGTGCTGACATAGACCTCGTGCGATGCCGCCTCGCGTCCGGCCCGCCAGCTCAACCCAGTGTTCACACTCACATCCGTGGCGCCGTCGGCCGGCTGCGGCTCGCGCGCAAAGACGGCCTTGTACAGGAACTGAATCTCGCTCAGACCGTATT
>CAZGRF010000160.1:0-7690 GCA_964527825.1 uncultured Pirellulales bacterium | reverse complement strand
ACCTGTTCGACAATCGGTACGGCACCGGGCAATCCACCGTCGACGGGATCATTCGTGCGACCGACTACTTGTTGGCGGGCAGTCGGGTCGTCGTCGCCGGCTATGGCTGGTGCGGACGCGGTTTCGCCATGCGGGCCCGCGGCATGGGAGCCATTGTGATCATTACCGAGGTTGACGCCGTCAAAGCCCTGGAAGCCGCGATGGATGGTTTTCAGGTCATGCCGATGGCCGAAGCCGCCAAGGTAGGCGACCTGTTCGTGACCCTGACAGGCAACAAGCATGTACTTCGGCCGGAGCACTTTCGACGCATGAAACACCGGGCCACCGTGGCCAACAGCGGACATTTCAACGTCGAGATCGACATCCCCGGCCTGAAAAGGATGAGCAAGAAGGTCAGCCATAATGTGCGACGCTGCGTTGACGAATACGTGATCGGCAAGAACAAAAGCATCTACCTTTTGGGTGAGGGGCGACTGATTAACCTTGCCGCCGCGGAGGGGCATCCTGCCTGTGTGATGGACATGAGCTTTGCCACGCAAGCACTGCAGGCTGAGTACGTGCTCAAACACGCCGGTAAGCTGGCCGTCAAGGTGCACGAGGTCCCGCCGGAGATTGAGGAGCAGGTTTGCCGATTGAAACTACGGACGATGTCGATCGGAATCGACAGGCTGACGCCGGAACAAGTTGAGTATCTGGCGAGCAGCGGTGAGGGAACGTAGTCCTATACCTGCGTCATAGCGGCAAGGAGGCTCGCTTGCGGCGCCACAGGGCGAATGCGGGTCGGACGGTTTTGCATGATCGAAAGCAAAGAGACGGAAAAGGCGCCCAAGGCGTCCAAGTCCTTTCTGACCGTAGGGCCTACGCTGCACTATAGCCACAGCAACGTGCAGCGCTGCTGGCTGCTGGCGGTGATCGCGTTCTGCGTCACCTGTCTCGTGTGGTCCCGCATTGTCACCGGCACCTTCTGGGCCTTCGATCTCGAATCGCAGAAAGCCCCGGACTTCTGGCGTTTGGGCCAGGCGGCCATCGGCGGCGCCAATATCTTCGAATACCCATGGCAGATTGTCGTTCTCGGGCTGCTGATGGGCATTCTGGCGGTGGTGCCCATTCTGGTTTCGCAATTGATGAGCTTCGGGCACAGCTTCGTCTTTGTGCTCGCGGTCTTCTTCCTGGCCAATTTGCCCGGCTTTGCGCTGTCGGTTTTGCTAAGCTGTTTTGCCGTCGCATGCCGGCCCTTGCGATTCCGATCTCGCATCATTGCCATTGCCCTGTGTACGGCGCCGCAATTGCTCTACTGGGGCTTTCTGGGGGCGCCGCGCGGGATGGAGCCGCTCGAATGGGGGTTCTCTTTCGCCCCATGGATCTGGGCGTGGATTGTGGGACTGACGATCGCCGGATTGGTGCTGGGCATCGGTCACTACACGCGCTATAGGCCTGGGTTGAACTGGATTTTCACGACGACCACGCTGTTGCTGGCGCTGGGTGTGTTCGAATGGAAGATAGGTTTTGACGAACTGGATTACCAGTTCTACATAGCCGACAACAACCCGGAGGAGGTGGCTGAATTCCACGATCACAGCGTCCGCGAGGTCATCGATCGGGCCATTATGGACCCGGCCACGCGCAAAACGTTGACGGGGTTGTTTCTGCCTACGGATCCGATACCCCTGCGAGAAGAGTTGAAAAGGGAGATTCAAATTCAGTTGAACCGCGACGACCGCTGGCCGAGGTGGTTCGAAGAGGTTATCCCGGACGATCTGAAGTATCAGACCAAAAGAGACTGGCTCAATGAACAGTATGATCGGTTCATCAACCCGCAACAATCATGGTGGATGCCGAGCGCGCTTCACGAAGAGATTGTGGCACGGCGATCCGCAAGCAGACGGGTGCCGATTGCCCTGTACTACAAGGCGCTTCTGAGTGAATACAGTGTAGACCTGCCGCTGCTTCGTCAGGACGAAGTGCTCCATTTCTACAGTGATTATCCGCATGAGCGCTCGGGCGAGCTATGGTTTGCCCTGTACCGGGATTATGGATCGGCGCCGGAGTCGGCGGAGGCGCGATGGCGTATCGCCAAGCATCTGGCGGGTCGCGAGCGATTCAGCCAGGCCGGCACGTTTCTCGACCAGGCCGAGGCGATGGTGCAGCAGCAGCTCGCCCCGCGGGAAGAAGCCGTTCTTCCTTCGGAGTCGTTGTACAGCGCGTTCCGGCCTCCGGCCGACACAGTGATGACGCCGGTCAAGCTGCGCGAGCTGCAGAGGCGGATCTACGAACTCCGGACACTCATCGGCGAGGAGAACCGAGCCGGCGGAGAAGGGGCCGGCGAGCGGTTAGCCAGGTTCGTGATCCTGAACCCCCACAGTCTCGACTACGCCGGGCAGCTTGAGGCGCTGCTGGTCAATGTGGGCCCGACGGATGGCCTGCGCGACAACATCTTGCTGGCCCTGGCGAAGCTCATCCCCGATGACCAGCTCCGGACGGAGCGTCTGACCCAGTTGAATCGGGAGCACCAGAATACCGACGGGGGCATGAGGGCCCTCTATGAGTTGACACGCCTGAAGATCGGCTTGTACCAGCGGGAAGATGACTTGAACCGTGAGAAGCGGAAGCTCCTGACTGATGCGCGAGAGATGTTGGCCAGTTTTCTGACCCTGTATCCGGAGAGCTTCTACGCGGAGCAGGTCAAAAGGAACCTGGAGGACCTGCCGAAGCCTGAATAGCTAGCTGCTCGCACCTGGGTTTGGCTCGCTTCGCCTCTGTTTGATTTGACCTTTCCCGCCGGTTTTGCTAACATGAATGCTAACGAGCCCACCGCGTATCGGGCAAGGGCTTGCGTATCGACCGGTGGGCAGGGGAGCTGTGTGCATGGTGGAAGGTGATTCGGCTCGTCATCCGTATGTCGTTGTGGTGGGCGATGCGCGCGATGATCTCGTGACACACGTGTTGCGCCTGGCGCGCGCATACGAGATAGGTGCCACTCGATGTGACGACGTCTATTCGGCCGTCGTGGAGCTGGCCGCACAGGGCAGCCGACGCCTATGGGTGATCGGGCGGTTTCGAGAGATGGCCAGGGAGAACAGTCGGTTCTTCACCTTGGCGGCGCGGAACGGCGCCCGGTGTTGTTGTTTGGTGGACCAAGACAGTCCCACCGGGCGAAGTGGCGTCCTGGCCGCCGTTCGGACGGGAGTATTGCTTGTCGCTCGGATGGAGGAGATCGAGCCGATCCTTGAAGCTTGGCTCGCCAGCGGCGGATGTCACTCTGGTGGGCTCGCCGAGGAGGAGTTCCGAGCCACCGAGGCGGAGTTGGACGCCTTATTGGGACATGGGGCCGATGAGTAGCGCGGGGGACATGACATCTCTCCGGGATACCGCCGCCAGAGTCCTGCTGGCCGGTGACATTCACGATGCGTTTGTCGACGCCGAGCGCGCCGGCCGATATGGTTGTGCCGTGCAGGAGAACATCCTTGATGCGATTGGCACCGCCTCCAGAGGGAATTATGACATCGTCGGCGTTATAGTGAGCAGCTTGTCCGGCCAGATCGGGGCGGCTCTGAAGGCGCTGCGCCGATGCACGAAGGCGAAGATCATTCTGCTGGCTCGGATGTACGAGGAGCCGATAGCCCGCGGTCTGGTGGAATCCGAGAGTGGCCCGGAGAAGCTCGCCGATGCCTATCTCATCTGTCCCGCGACCCTGGCGAGTTTATGCAGCGGCGTCGTTCTTGCAGAGACGCAGCATGTTGCGTTTGCACAAGACCCGGCTTCTCTGCGCGCGATCCAGCGGGACCCCGCGGCCCTGGCTGCCAAGATACGCCATCTCGAATGGCTGGCCACGACGGACGATCTGACCGGGTTGAAGAACCGTCGCTACATCCGGGAGTTTACCCGGCAGGTGCTGGAACGTGCCCGGCCGGGCATGGGACGCGTCACACTCCTGGTCTTCGACATCGACAATTTCAAACACTACAACGATGTCTACGGCCACCTGACCGGCGACGAGATCCTCAAACAAGCCGCCATCCTGATGCGACGCTGCTGCCGGCCGCACGACGTCGTGGCCCGCGTCGGCGGAGACGAGTTCGCCGTGATCTTCTGGGACGACCCGCGCTGCCGCACCACGGAGCCAGGACAAGACAGACGTTCGGCCGCCGCGGAACACCCCACCGAGGCGATCTTCATTGCCAAGCGCTTTCAGAAGGAGTTCGGCAACGCCGAGCTGGCCCTGTTGGGTCCGGAAGGCCGGGGCGTACTCACCATCAGCGGTGGCCTGGCGAGCTTTCCGCGCGACGGCGCGACCGTTCAGGAGCTTTTTGAACGCGCCGACTCAGCGCTGCTCGACGCCAAACGCCGCGGCAAGAACCGCATCTACCTCGTCGGCGAGCCGCAGAACGACATCGCCGACATCAAGTAGACCGGCCGCGTTCGCCCATCCCGTCTTTCTCGCAGATTCTCTTTACAATCGCCTAACGTACCGGAGAATCGATTCGTCTGTACGGATGGAGAAACATCTGAATGACGGATCACGACCAGAGGCAAAGCGATGTCGTCGAGTTGGTGAAGGCGTCTCAGGCGGGGGACAAGGTGGCCTTCGGGCGGCTCGTGTGCCTGTACCAGAAGCAGGCCGTGCGTCTGGCGACGGGGATTCTGGGTGATGCGAACGATGCGGCCGACGTGGTCCAGGAGGCATTTGTCAGGGCTTACCAGCATCTCGACCGCTTACGATTGCCGGGACGGTTCGGAGCGTGGTTGCTCAAGGCCGTTGCGAACGAGGCCATCGACCGACAGAGAGCTCTACGGCGACGAGCGGACTTCCTGAAGCTCTCACGTTGGCATGAAGCCCGAAGACCTGGGCAGCATCCGGAGGAGGCCGAACACGCCCATGATCTCCGAACAGCGGTCAAACAGGCCATGCTGAAGCTGACCGAGAAGGAAGCCAAGGCCATCACGCTGTTCGGACTCGATGGTCTGTCTCACTTGGAGGCGGCCAGAATCATGGGCTGCTCGGCCGAGGCGGTCCGCTGGCATGTGTATCGTGCCAGGCAAAAGCTGCGTGTCTTGCTGAGAGAGTACTTAGAATGAATGAAGATAACCGTGACATCGACAGACTGTTGCAGGCGAACGTCGAAGGGCAATTGGCGGATATCGACTGGGACCGCTTCCATGAAGATGTTGGGAAGCGGCTGGCTACGGCGGGGCTGCACCGTCGCTCCCGCGTCAAGTACACCGGGCCGCTGGCGGCCGCTGCGGGGTTTATCCTGGCGGCTGGCGTGCTGGTGGCCGTCGTGGCGTGGCTGCGCGCGCCGACCCATGTTGCGGACGGTCCGGAAAGTCGGATCACTGTTTCGATCCAGGAGCCCCTGCGCGGAGCGGGCGCGGCCGCCGTTGTCCTTGCCGGCAATGGCAAAGGGATCACGCGGTGCGAGGTTACGCTCATCGATTCCAAGGGGCCGCAACAGAACGAGCAAGTGCCGACAAGCTGGTGCATCGTCGCCCGGCGCGAACCGTCGTCAAGCAGGAATGTCCGCAGCAGCGACCGGGTGGATATCGTCCGTCTATTCTGATTCTCGTGTTCTATTGTGAGGGAAGACTCATGAAGCCGAACATCTGCAAGAGACTCGTTTCGGTAGTCGCTGTGATAGCCTTTGTGGCGGGAGTAGCCGGCGCCGATAGCGCTGCGCTACAGGAGAAGCTCAAGCAAGACGTCCAGATTGAGCTGGAAGACGTCACGATTGTCGAAGCGCTGGACCGGATCGGCGCGCAGGCGGACATCACGATCGAGCTGTCGGACGAAGCCGCCTGGAAACTGCCCGCCGGAAGAGAAACGCGCCTTTCGGTGACACTTGAGGGCCGATTGGGCGAGGGGCTGGAACAGATGCTCAATGAATTCCTCCAGCGCTACGCCGTCGGAAGCGAGTCCGTTGTGGTTCTGCCTCGGCCGGAACTACGCCGCATCCTGGGCCGGCCGACGCCCCAACTGTTGAGGCTGCTCAAGAATATGTACACCAGGCAAATGCGGCTCAGCGGCAACATGGGAAGGCCGTCCTCGGCGCAGGCTGTGGTAAACATGCTGGCCGGTGAGTCAGTAACCGTGTTCCCCTTGAACGAATTCGAGAACGTTACCCACGTCATTGGGATCATTGCCGAGCGGAACCAGTCTTCGGATGATGTCTCATCCACGTCCCCTACGACACCTGTAACGCTGGCCACCATTCTTGAGGAGACCATTGGTAGAAGGGATGATTCAGTTTGGCTTGTCTCGCCGCCTGAGTTTCCCGACCAACCGGCCCAGATTCGCATCGTGAGGCGTCTCGACTATGGCAAGGCGGTGTTTGGCCAGGTCGTCGATGTCTCGTTCCAGGACGAAGAAGGGCTGAGCGTCTTGAGGAAGCTGGCAGGCATAGCCAACATTGAACTGGAAATCATAGGCGAAGACCGCCCCTGGGTGGACAGAGGCTGGCTCCAACAGAGAATCACACTCGATGCCCTCAACGTGACCGTGCGTGAGGCGTTGAATCGGGTCACCCACGCGCTGGGAGGCCAGGTCGGCACAGTCAACTACGAGCGGTGCTCCTACGAGGTGTCCGGGCCGCCCGCGCGGACTTCCGCGACGTTGGACGCGCCGCCTGCCGGCGCCCAGGCCCCGTCCCCGACGGCTGTGGCCCCGTCAGGGGATGACTACGTAGGCAAGATCAGCATTCCGGTGGGTGAGGGTGAGGGGCGGTACTTCATCGAGTTCATGCTGCGCGAGAGAGATTTGCCAGAGGGCCTGCGCCGGCTTCGCGCTCGGAAGATCAAAGAAATCTTCGACTCGTTCCCCAATGCCGCTGAGACAAATCAGCAATGATCAGTCGGAAGACCGAGAAGATGGTAGGAAGCGTCTGGCCCTCTCGTAGTACTGCACGACGGCCGGATCGTGGAAGGCGCTGAGGCCCTCGGCGTTCCGCAAGCGGATGCCATTGAAAGTTCGCGCGCGGCTCAACGCGACGTAGACGTGACCCGGCACGAAGTTGACGCGCGAGCCGTCCACGTTGACCACGTCCAGCGTCATGCCTTGCGCCTTGTGGACGGTCAGGCCGTAGGCGGGCACGATGGGGTACTGCACGACCGCGAACTTCACCACCTCTTGCTTCTTGGCGGGGTCCCACACGCGCTCCTGGAACTCGAACGGATACAGCCTGGTCAGTCCGACCGCCTCCCGGTCGAAACGCACCGCGACCCAATAAGGCATCTCGGTCCCGTCCTCGCACTCGTCGCAGATGTCCGTGACGGTCCCGAGGTCGCCGTTGACCAGCCCCTCGTGGTTCTGGATGCAGAGGACGCGCATGTGTCTCTTGATCTCCAGGCGCGCCTTGGCCCGCGTGTAAGTCTCCAGCCACTTGATCGCGGGCTCGTCATCACCCTTTTTGACGCGGCAGACGCTGTGTGTGGACCGCGCCATGATAGCATTGATGCACTGGCGGTTGTACGAGTCGGCCTGGCGGTTCGTGCCGAACAGCACAGGATAGTCGGGGTCGAACTCATCCACCGCGCGCGCCAGCACGGCCTCTTCCACGTGGCCGTCGCGGAGGGACTTGAGGAATTCGATGAAATGGGGCTCCGCCTGGCGCAGCACCGTCTGCAGGTCGATCAGCTTGAAGGCGGAGAACGCCGGGCTGTTGAACGCGAAATCGGGCTGGCCCTCCTCGTTCTTCAG
>CAZGRF010000159.1:0-7759 GCA_964527825.1 uncultured Pirellulales bacterium | reverse complement strand
CGAATCCCGATCAGACGGCCCACGGGGTCGTAGCTCCAATCGACGCGTCCGTTGGCGTAGGTTGTTTGGGTCCGCCGATTCAAGGCGTCGTAGGCGTATGAGGTCACGCTCCCATCCGCGTCCGTCCTCTTGGCGACATTACCCATGGCGTCATGAGCATATTGCCACGTGTTGCCAAGCGGCGTGGTCGTCTTGACCTGCCGGCCCAAAGCGTCGTATTCATAGCGCGTCGTGTGACGGTTGGGGTTCGTCTCACTCGTCATATTTCCCAGAGCGTCGTAGGCATACGCTGTGACGCCGCCGAGAGCATCAGTGACCGACACCAGGCGATTCAGGCGGTCGTAGCCGTACCTCGTTGTGTTGCCGTTCTCATCTGTGCTGCTGATCCTGTTCCCGGCAGCATCATAGGCCCAGGTCTTCGTCCCGCCCAGGGCGTTCACCCTGCTCGAGATGCGGTCTGTGGCATCATAGGTATACGTTACTCTGTTGCCGGCGGCGTCCGTCTTTGAGATGACGTTTCCCACCGCGTCATAGGCATAGCGCGTCTCCGCTCCCAGAGCGTCCGTCAAGACGGTCGCGCGGTTCAGCTTGTCGTATGTGAACGAGGTTGAATTCCCGTTGCCGTCGGTCTGAGTCAGCCTGTTGTCTGCGGCGTCATAGGTGTACGCCGTCGATCCACCCAACGCATCGGTTCGCGTGATAAGCCTATTGGCGGCATCGAAGGCGTAGCTGGTCGTATTGCCCTTGGCGTCCGTCTGTGATACGGTGTTTCCGACGGCATCGTAGGTGAAGGTCGCCGTGCCCCCCAAGGCATCGATTCTCTTCGTGAGCCTGCCCAGGACATCGTATTCGCAGCGTGTGGTGTGGCTGTTGGCGTTGGTCTTGGACAGAAGGTTGCCCGCCTCGTCATAGGTGAACGAGGTCTGGCTCCCCAGCGCGTCGATGGTCTTTGTGAGGTGGCCGGACGCGTCGTACTCGTAGCGGATGGTATGACCCAGAGCGTTGGTTGCGGACGCCATCTGGCCGGACGCATCGTATGCATACGTCGTCTCGCCGCCCAGGGCGTCGGTTCGCGAGATGAGGTTCCCCTTCGCGTCATGGGCATAGGTGGTCGTCACGTCGTTGGCGTCAGTGTAGCTGGCCTTGTTGTTGTACGTGTGTTCCCACGTGTACTGGATCGTGTGGCCCAGCGGATCGGTGCGGGTCAGGAGATTGCCCCGGGTGTCATAGCGGCTTGTGGTGGTCCGCCCGTTCCCATCTGTGACCGAGATTAGATTGTAGTGGTCATCCCATTCGCGGGCGGTCACGTGCCCCAGGGCATCCTCCACGGCGGTCACTCGGCCCTCCTGGTCAAAGCGGTACGCGGTCGAATTCCCGTTGCCATCGACGACCCGGGTGCCGGAAGAGTCCGGGGTCTCGTAGGTGAACGCGAAGGCGGTACGGCCCAGAGGGTCCGTCACCGTGGAGACCTTATCGCCGACGTAGGTGAATTGCCAGGTGCTTCCGCGCGCATCGGTAATCTGCGTACAGAGGCCGCCGTCCGAGGCGTATTCATATCGGGTCGTCCCGCCGGCCGGGTCGGTCACCTGGATCATGTTGCCGTCAGCATCGTATTGGTATTGCCACAGCCGGTTCGCCGGATCGAGAATACGGGTGAGCTTTCCGCCTGTGTATGTGAACGTGAGCCTGCGGCCGGCGGTGTCGGTGACGGTCTGGAGGTTGTGGCTCGGGTCATAGGCGAACGTCAGGGCGTTGCCGTTGCGGTCCTCGATGCGCGTGACGCCGGTATGATCGGCGTCGTCGTAATAGTAGACCGCATAGTCGCTGCGGTTGTTCATCCCATCGCGCCAGACGATCAGCTTGTAGCCCGCGTCGAGGGCGGCCAGCTCATCCCGAACGCCGGAGGTTGGCTTGTACGATCCGTCCGGCTGTCTGACGAAATGGTCGATGTTGCCGTTTGGACGATTGAGATAGCAATCGCCGCTGCCGCCTGGGTCGGCCACGTATCGCAGCGTATAGTTCATCTGCCAGCCGGAGCCGATGTAGGTGAATACAACCCTCAGCGGCAGACCTCGTCCGGGGATGTACAGGTCCTCCCTCACGTGGACGAGCTGCCCATCGGCCACGTTGACGTAGGTGCTGGCCCCCTTGAGGCCGGGACTGACATTGACCAGGTCTTGATAGGGCCGAATTCCGCCGGGATCCTCGGCGCTCGCTGCCGGGCGCACCGAGAGCAGACATGCCAACACCATGAGGAGTTGCTTCGACTTGACCATTTCTCCACCCTCCTGTCACTGATATTCGCCCCAGCACTAGCCGCTCCCGTGTCGATGCCGCTCGGGAAGGGCCTGTGGGCCGCCAGTCGGCCGAGACTTTAGACCTACTATTATATAGTAGACTGCCGGGGTCTGTCAAACCGAAGATGCCGGCCCGCGCCCAAACAGAGGCACCAGGGCGACAATGTAGGGCGGCGCTCAGCACCTCGCGAGATGCGGGAGTCTCAGGTCTACTGTGTGACGTGGATAGTCCGCTGTTTGATTGGGCGAGCACGGGTATTCGCGAGCCCGGCGAAGATGTCTCCTTGGAGATGTTCCATCACGTCATGCAGGTCAATCTCACTTCGGCGCTGGTGCTGTCGCAAGCCTTCTGTCGGCACCGGCATAAGTCCTATTGGTCCCGCTAGCGGCGCAAGATCTGTGGGACCGATAAGACGAATGGGACTGAAACCTCAACGGGCTGTGCGGACGCGCAATTTTTTTGCGCAAAATTTGCTTCGACCGCTGTCAACCTGGGGACTACGATGATCGTCTGGATCGGTAGTTGGAGTCGTAGCCTTGATAGTCACTACAGACGAGAGCCTAATATCCGCCTACGCGTGCGGCGACAAGGCGGCGTTTAGCGAGCTTGTCCAGCGATATGGGCACAGTGTCCTGGGGTACCTGTATCACATGACCGGCAACCGAGACCAAGCCGAAGACCTCTTCCAGGAGACCTTCAAGAAGGTCCACGAGAAGGGTCACACCTTTCGTGGCGAGCACTTCAAGAGTTGGCTCTTCACCATCGCGACGCGCACGGCCATTGACGCCGGACGGCGTCGCCGACGGGCAAACACGATCTCGTTGAACCAGGAGGTAGACTGCGGTCCGCAGGACGGTCCGACGCTCGCCGCCGTGACGGTGGCGGAAGATGCGCCCGACCCTGCCGAGGAAATGATCCGAGAGGAACAGAAGATGCAGGTCAGGCAGGCCATCGAGGCTCTGCCGGTCAGGCAGCGTGCGACTCTGGTTCTGGCCTACTATCAGCAGCTTAGCTACCGGGAAGTGGCCCGCGTGCTGGGCTGCTCCATCGGCACGGTCAAGACCCAAATGTCCAGGGCCCTCGGGACCTTGGCGCGCAAGCTACCGGATTCTGTCGGTGTGACGAAATGAACGAACACCTCACAGAACAACAGCTTATTGACTATGTCTACCGGCTGGCCTCCGACGCCGCGGCGCAGAACGCCCGCAACCATCTGGACGCGTGCGATGAGTGCCGTCGCACGTTGGAGAGGCTGCGGGCCAAACTCGCGTCTTTGGAGTTGCTGCGTGACGAGATTCAGCCGTCCGACGCGTTGGTCGCGCGCGTGCTCGCGGATGCCGCCAAGCCAAGACGTGCGGCGATATTTCCTTACCGCCACGTGTTCTCGGTTAGCGCCACCGCGGCCGTTTTCATTGGCGGGATCATCTGGCTTTTGTTTAATGTCTTCGCGCCCGACCGCAGGGCAGAGCAGGCCCCCGTGCGGGAATTCGCGCGGCAAGAGGACCAGCGGCCGATGAAGTCCGACGGACGTGAGGACTTCGCCATGAGGCTTGCCGCCGGTAGAAGCGTGCCACGGCCCGACGACGGCGTTCCCGCCGCAGAGCCGCCTGCCCCGGCGTTGGCATCAGTCACTGCCAAGCCGGTGGCCGAGCAGCCGACGGAGAAACCGCCGTTTGCGCCGGCCAGTGCCATAGAATTGGTCGTCCTGCCGCGACGCGAGAACGTGCAGTTGACTATCTACAACTCCGCCGATCTGACTCTGGTGCGCGAGCGGAGAAACCTGACGCTCAAACCGGGCTGGAACTGGCTGCAATTCATGTGGGCCAACACGCTGATCGATCCGACCTCGCTGACGCTCGAACCGTTGGAGCATGAGGACCAGGTGGAAATCCAGCAATTGGTCTTCCCGCCAAGGCTACGGGAGCTTGGCCGCTGGCTCGTTCGTTCCGGCGTCAGCGGTCAGGTTCCGTTCGAGCTGACGTACCTGACCAGTGGCCTATCCTGGCGGGCGTTCTACATGGGCACGCTCACGCCGGACGAAAAGACCATGCACCTGGAAGGCTACGTGCGCGTCGATAACCGCAGCGGCGAAGACTATGAAGACGCCCAGACCCGATTGATCGTGGGAAAGGTCCACCTGCTCGACCAAATCCGCGAATTGGCCCGGCGACAGTATCCCTATGGCCGCCCGGTGACCTTCGGACGCGGCATGATGGGTGGTATGGGTGGCAGGCTTGAAGGTGCCGAGCGAAAGGGCGAAACGCTCTTGGAAACGCGCGCTGGCTGGATCAATGAAAATGGAGTGCTGGACATCAAGCAGATCATCAAGGAAGGTCTGAGCGAGTATTTCCTCTACACGATTGAAGGGACCGAGACGATTCCGAACGAATGGGGCAAGCGGCTGCTTTCGTTCGAGACGGATGCGATTCCCGTCGAGAACCTGTACAAGTACGACGAAGAGCGTTTCGGCCCGGAGACCGTGCGATTCCTGTCTTTTGCCAACGACACTGACCACAAGCTGGGCGAGACGCCGATCCCGGACGGAACGCTGAAGGTCTATCGCAGCGTGGACGACCGGAAGCACTTCTCCTACGAAGGGCAATCCGCGTTCAAGTACATTCCCGTCGGTGAGGAGGTGGAGTTGAATCTCGGTCCGGCCCGGCTCGTGAAGGTCGAACCGACTTTGATGGAGACTGCGACGACGAACTACGTTTTCGACAACAACGACGACGTGGGCGGGTGGGACGATATCCAAACGTGGAAGATCGAGGTCACCAACCCACGGACGCTGCCGGTCGAGATCGAAATCACGCGCGGATTTGACACGCCGTGCTGGACGCTGACCGTCGGTGCTGACGGCGTTGCCTACACCAAACACGATGTCGCGCATGCGCGCTTCACGCTAAGCGTCGAGCCGCGCAGCAAGCGGACGTTCACGTACACGGTCACGGCGTATCGCGGGATGCGGCGCAGCGAGTACTACCTCAAACAGGATGCGGAGAACCGGCCATGAGGAAGATCGCTACCGGATTGGTGGGCGTGTTGGTTCTTCTCGCGTGCGGCCGCGCGTACGGGATGGCCACCGAGCAGATTGGTCCCGACAGCGTGATCGGGCATCCGACTTTTCCGCAGCCGGACTGGCCCAAAGGTATCGTCGAAATCCCGCGGCACGAATCGCGGGTCTATTCGATCTGGGTCAATGGCAACGAGACCTTCTACTTCAAGGCAACGCCGGAAGACGTCAACCCCTTGGTGGCGCTTTTTTCCAAGGCCCGCATGCGCGACCACGAGGTGGTGATCGCTACCAGCCCCAAGCCAGTGAAGACCTTCACGGATCTTACGGTCGATTACAATGTCTCTCTTCAGATCGTTGCCGGCATCGCTTTGTTCGCGGCTCGCGAAGGTCTATCGACCAGCGACCTGCCCTTGGAGCCCCGCCTGACCATCTATCCCGGCGATGATCGGTCGCTGCTGGAGCAGGTCATCTGGCCGAAGAACCTCATCATTACCAGCGAGATACCCGACCTGCCGCTCCCGACCGGTCGGACCCGGCCGCAGCGCGAACTTCACTACGGACGCCTGAAATTCGCTGACGGTTCGCCGACGCAGGAATTCGTGCGAGGCGGCAACTACCGAATCACGCTGTGGGAAGCGCGAGCGCAAGACGGCATCAACGTGGGGAGCGTCAACAACGAAGGTCACTTCACCGTCCGGCTATCGGCGGAGGAACGGGCCGACTTGCGGGCGGGAAAGACGTGGCTGACCGTCAGCACCGGCAATTTCGCGACCGAGTCCCGCAGGACCGATCAGCGGATTCCCGTCGACGCGCTCGTACGGGAGAAGGACCGGGCCCAACCCGTGCCGGTCAAAGGACCCGACTACTACTACGGTCGGCTTCTGTTCGAAGACGGTACGCCTGCGGTTCTCGACCGGGCCGCCTGGCGCGGCGCGGAAATCATGGTTGACTTTTCCTACGCCGGCAGCGCCACTCCCGATGCCGAAGGCTACTTCAAGCTGGTCTTCACGCCGGAGCAGTTCGAGAAACTCTGCGCCGCCAAACCGCGAAAGAATGTCTACATTCCCAATCCTCTGGATGTGAGCAGAGCGACAGCGACGCTGACCTTTCCCGCCAACCTGCTCTCTCAGGACAAGGCCAAAGCGGGCGTGGTCAAGGTTCCTCGTCTGCCGGCGCCCAAGCAGGATTTGCCCACAGCCGAGTCGAGACGGGGCAAACCCATTCCGGGCTTCGAGCTGATTCGATTCGAGACCTTCCAGCTCGAGCAGGCCAAGGGCAAGCCGCTGCTGATTTGCTTCTGGGACGCCCAACAACGCTCATCTCGCCAGTGCCTGCAATCGCTGGAGAATGAGAAGGACGCTTTGCAGGCGAAAGGTCTCGTGGTGCTGGCTATTCATGCGGGCACGCAACCGGCGGAGCAGGTCCGCACTTGGCTGCGGGAAAACGGCATTTCTCTACCTGTCGGCACGATCACTGGAGACTCTCACGACGTCCTGTTGACTTGGGGTGCCAAGGGCTCGCCCTGGCTCGTGCTGACGGACGAACAACATATCGTTGCGAAAGAAGGATTTGGCCTGGACGAGTTTCTAACAGGCAAGTGACTATTCGATAGAGTGTTTGACTGAACAGCAAGACATAGGGGAAAGCGTGAAAGTGAACAAGGGGATCGACATGAATACGAAGAGAGTGGTCTTAATGGCAACTGCTGTGTCGCTTTTGGCGGCGACCTGGGTGCAGGCAAGAATCAAGCTGGTGGCGCTGCCGGAGCGCGCGGCGACGATCATTCGGCTGGACAATCCGAATGCGACACTCATTGAAGAAGAACGTGTCCTGACGCTCCAGCAGGGGGCGAACAAGGTGGACTTCTCCTGGCAGGGCGTGCAGATCGATGAGGACTCGATCCGCCTGGAGGTGCTCGACCATCCGGACAACGTCAACCTGCTGAGCGTCAGCTACCCGCCAGGCGAGGCCGCGTTGGTCTGGGAGATCAGCAGCGGAGGCGACTACGCCGAGACCGTGCGCATTAGCTACCTGCTGAGCAACATCGACCGGCTGATTACCTACAACGCCGTGGCGGATAAGGCCGAGACGCGGGTCGATCTGAAGAGCTACGTGGTCCTGCGCAACTTCTCGGGCGAGGATTTCGAGAACGCTCGCATCCTGCTCGACTACGGCGAGGCTTTCGAGCAGGGCATCGACCACGAAGAGACCAAGCGCGTGCTCTTCCTGAAGGCGCCGACGGTCCCCATCCGCAAGATCTGGACCTTCGATGCGGCCAAGCTGCCCTGGGACCCGGAGAAACTCGAGAACCAGAACGTCGGCATCCCGGTCAGCTACCGGATCGTCAACAACGCCGACAGTAGTCTGGGGGAGTTCGCCCTGTGGGGCGGCAAGGCGCGCATCTTCCAGGACGACGGCCACAACAGCACGATCTTCCTGGGTGAG
>CAZGRF010000158.1:0-7769 GCA_964527825.1 uncultured Pirellulales bacterium | reverse complement strand
CAGAGCGACATTCGCTTTGACGTGGAACTGGACGAGGGCCTTCTCGAGCCCTCGGCCGACTACTGTATCCTGGACCTTGAAACGCAGGTACTGACGACGCCGTTCGAGCTGACAGAGCAACACCTGCTGGAGGGATTGGCCGTGTACCCCAAGTATTCGGACGGAGAGTTTATTACGCGGTACATAGGCGGCAGACCCTTGACGGATGAAGTAAAGAAGAAGTGCGCCGCCGAGATAGAGAAACTGAATTGGACCGAAGAGGAAGCCCATCAGAGTACTCTGGGCTGCGCCTTCATAGAGCAACTGCCCGAAGGCAGTGACTACCAGTACGTCGGCGAAGATGTCCGACTCGGCGACGCCACCAAAGCAGTATGCTGGTACAAGCCGCAGGGCTCGGCGACCTATCGCGTCATCTACGGCGATCTCAGCGTACGCGACGTCGAGCCCAACGACCTGCCACCGATCCCATGGTCGACCGGGCAGCAACAAAACCCCTTGCAGGGCCGGGTCATTTCGCCCCGGCCTGCTCTTACCGCAAAGGTCGCCAGCACTATTCCTGCTCTTGTCCCTTGACCTTTCGCCAGAGCAATTCCGTGAGTTCCTTGATGCCTTGGCCAGTCGCGGCGGAGATGGCCGGGATATTCGATCCGAGCGCGCTTCTTAGCTGCTCGATTCTACTGCCGTCGGGGTCGAGGTCGGTCTTGTTGGCGACGATGATCTCGTCTTTGGCGGCCAGCGCCTCGCTATGCCGGGCCAGCTCGTTGCGGATCGTGTGGTAGTTCTCGACGGGGTCGGAGCCATCCATCGGCATGATGTCCAGGATGTGCACCAGAATCGTGGTACGCTCGATGTGTTTGAGGAAATCGTGGCCGAGGCCTGTCCCCTGGCTGGCGCCCTCGATCAGACCGGGGATATCGGCCATGACGAAGCGGCGATAATCGCTCAACTCGACAATGCCCAACACCGGCTCCAACGTCGTGAATGGATAGGAGGCGATCTTCGGACGTGCGGCCGAACAGCGAGAAATCAGCGTGCTCTTGCCCGCGTTGGGCAGACCCAGAAGCCCGACGTCGGCGATGAGCTTGAGCTCGAGCCTGAGGTTGCGTTCCTGGCCCGGCTTGCCCAACTCGGCCGACTGCGGCGTCTGGCGTGTGGCGGTGGCGAAGGCCTTGTTGCCCTTGCCCCCTTTGCCGGCCCGACAGACCACGACCCGCATGCCGACCTCGCTGAGGTCCTTCAGAAGCAGGTCGAGGTCGGTGTCGTAGATGAGCGTGCCAGGCGGAACCCGGATCACCAGGTCGTTGCCGTCGCTGCCATGCCTGTTGCCACCTTGGCCGTGTCCGCCGTTTTCGGCGCGCCAGTGATGTCTGCCGGCAAAATCCAGGAGGGTGTCGAGATCACTTGCCGACTCGAAGCAGATGTGTCCCCCCCTGCCACCGTCGCCGCCGTCGGGGCCGCCCTTGGGGACGAACTTCTCCCGCCGGAAGCTGACGCAGCCGTTGCCTCCGTCGCCGGCCTTGACCCAGATTTGCGCCTCGTCAACAAACATCTGCCGCGCTGACCGTCACACACCGAACTTGGACAAGAGAAATGAGCCACAAAAAAAGGATGGCCTTCCACCATCCTTTGAGAACGACTAACTGCAATGCGCGATCCGTCAGACGACATTCACGCGCCGGCCCTGGAACTGCACGGTCCCATCGGCGGTGGCAAAGAGCGTGTAGTCCCTGCCTATCCCGACATTGGCGCCCGGGAAAAACTTGGTGCCGCACTGTCGTACGATGATCGAGCCCGACCGGACGGACTGACCACCGTATAGCTTCACACCGCGGTACTGCGGGCCGCTGTCTCGGCCGTTTCTGGAAGAACCTTGTCCCTTCTTATGTGCCATGGCTATGACCTCTGAATCTTCGTGTTGGCCCAAATCCGCCTAAACACGCCAGGATATCACCAAGGTCCCGGTCTGTCCAACCTTTTTTTGACAGAAATCGAGGCTATTGCGCCTTGACGATCGCCGCGGCGTCGCTGGGCGGAACCAATCCCGTCGCGGCCAACTTGAACCTGCCCTGCGGATCGATGAAGAAACTGCCGGGCGCATACTGGACTTCCACAAACGGGGCCGGCAGTTCCGCACTGCTCGTTAGGACCGTGTAGTCAATGCCTTCCTGGCCGGCGAACGCCTTCAGCGTTGCCGCCGGCTCGTCCGAGATCGCCAGAATGGCAAGCTCCTTCTCCTCAAAGGCAGCCCGCAGCTCCTTCAACTGCGGAACCTGGAGCTTGCACGTAGAGTTCCACGTTCTCCAGATGACCACCACCACGTTCCGACCCCGGTAGCCACTGAGAGTGTGGACTTGGCCGTCAATATCCGTCAGCGTGAAGTCGTGGGCGATCTTCCCCCAATACGGTCTGAACGACGCGTCCCAGGTCTTGGCGGCCTTGATGACGTTCTGGAGACTCACCGGCGGTTCATAGGAGGCGGTCGCCGCCTCAGCCGCACCCGACGCCGGCGTCAGCATGTCGAGCGACGAAGTATCGTTGGGCGATGCAACCGGTTCTGTTGGCTCCGACGGCTTCTTCTTGCACCCTGTCAAACCGCCCCAAACGAGCATCACTGCCGACGCGACCACTATCGCGCTGAACGATCCACTCTTGGCTGTCCTAACCATAGGAATATCCTCCCTGGCCAATATCTCTTGCGGCCAAGCACTATACCCATATCTCCAGATGGGGTAAAGGGCAAACATGACAATTTTCTCCGCCTCCCGCTGCAGGCCCGGACCCGGCGCCGCTCTGGCCCGGCTCTACGCATGCGCAGGCGGCAAGTACCCCCCTGCACTTTTGCCGTTTACGGCCCGGCGTTACGCCACTATACTAGATCGCAACTACCAGGTCCGAGGTCAGAACCGTGTCCTTCTCCCTCTGGAAGCTTTCCCAGCAAGGGTCGATCCACAAATGGAAGGAATTGAGATCAGTCACAGCAGCGTCCTTGCCGCACGTCAGACCATCGATCCGGCGTCAATGCCGCCTCGGCCCAAGGCCCCGGCATGGGTGAACAATCCGAACGCGCCGACCGTGCTCTACAACGGCATGATCGCACCGATCATCCCTTACCGCCGGTTCAAGCACACCGACGGCGCCCTTGTTGCCCGGGCGGTGAGCCGCTACGGGGCTTCGCCATCGCCGGAGCGGACCGGCCACAGTCAGATTGGGTAACCAATGATACTTGAGCTACTGGCAGAAGCAGCGGATCATTCAGCCCATCACTTGAACCTGATTCTCGTGCTGGGGATCGCCGTGTTCGGCGGCACGATCGGAGCCAAGCTATTTCAGAGGTTTCGAATCCCTCAGGTTGTTGGTTACATCGTGATCGGTGTCATTTTGGGTGGTTCGGCTCTGGACGTCATCACGCCCCAGGTGGCTGAGATCCTCTCCCCGTTCAACATCTTCGCCCTGGGGATCATTGGCTTCATGATCGGCGGAGAACTCAAATATGAGATCTTCAGGCAGTATGGCAAGCAGTTTGTCATCATCTTGCTGGCCGAGGGATTGTCTGCCTTTGTCGTCGTGAGCGTCGCGGCTTCCTTGACGGCCTACCTCTTCACGGGCAACATCAACAGTTCACTGGCCCTCGGCCTTCTGCTGGGAGCCATCTCGTCGGCGACGGCGCCGGCGGCCACAGTCGACGTGCTGTGGGAGTACAAGACACGAGGCATCTTGACGCGTACGATTCTCGCGATTGTGGCCCTGGACGACGGCTTGGCCCTGCTGCTCTATGGTTTCGCCACCAGTTTCGCGGCGGCGCTGCTAGGCAGCGGCCACAACCACTGGCTGGCAGACCTGGCGGTCCCTCTCTGGGAGATCTTCGGCGCCGTTGGTTTGGGCATCGCTGCGGGATTTGTCCTGGCTGCGATCTTCCGGCGTGTGGAGGAGACAGATAAACTGCTGACCTTCACCTTGGCCTCGGTCATGTTGGCCATCGGCTTGTCTATCGTCCTGCGCGTCGAATCCATCTTGACCGCTATGGTGCTCGGCGCCACCCTGGTCAACTTTCGGCCTCGACGGAGTCGCAACGCGTTCGAACTCGTGGGGAAGTTCTCGCCCCCCATCTACGTGCTGTTCTTTGTCCTCGTGGGCGCGCGTCTCCGAGTGACGGGCGTTCCGATATGGATCATTGTCCTGGCAGCAGTCTACGTCGTCGGACGAAGTGCCGGCAAGATCACAGGAAGTTGGCTCGGCGCCCGCGTCGCCAAGGCCCCGGCCAGCGTTCGCAGGTACCTGGGCATCTGCCTATTCAGCCAGGCCGGTGTGGCGGTTGGGCTGTCGCTCCTGGCCAGCCAGCGATTCACGGACGGTATGGGCGAGGCTATCATCCTCATCGTTACCGTGACGACGTTCATCGTTCAACTCATCGGTCCGGTAATGGTGAAGATCGGCGCGACCAAGGCCGGCGAAGTCGGAATGAACATCACCGAAGAAGACCTCATCCGCACACACTCGGTGGCCGAGGTCATGGACCGAAAGGCGCCGGTCATGCCGGCTGGAACGGGCTTGGGCGAAGTCATCGACGTCGTAGGCAGCACGGATGGCTTCTATTACCCCGTGATCTCCGACGACGGCAAGCTCGTGGGCGCCGTCACGCTGCACGGCATCCGCAATACATTCGCCAACCAGGAACTCAACGATTGGCTTGTGGCCCTCGATATCATGGAGCCGGTCGTCGCCAGAGTCACGCCTCAAATGCCTCTGTCGGAAGCCTTCGAGCAGGCGAAACGATACGATCTGGAGTATCTGCCGGTAGTGACCTCCGAGGAGGATCTTACCTTGGTGGGTCTCTTGGACTGCCCGGCCGTTCGTCGCGCGCTCAGCGCTGAAGTGCTCTCGCGTCAAGAAACGGCCGATAACATCCACGCCGCTCAGACCGCCTGATCTCAGGCCGTGCATCTCGAGCGGAGAGCTGTGAGACGGGACAGACGCGGGGGACTTCTCGTCAGGCGGAGCCTCCGGCGGGGCTGGGACAATGTCTCAGGTCTGCGACGGTTCGATGTGGAGCATCCGGCCCTGATTACCGATAAGGTCTGTAGCGATCCGGTCGGCGGCGCGCTGCACAGCAACACCTCGAGCAACAGGTTAGCTCAGACCGGAAGACAAGAGTACAATGATGATGAAGAGAACGAGGTCCCGGAACACAGAGGATTCGGTGGGCACTGCCGGTCAGGCCCGGGGTTCCGTCAAGAGATTGAGCCGATTGACCTTTTCCAAAGGTGCAAGGCTGGCGAGCAACCGCCAGTTCAAGGCCGTTCTGGATCGCCGGCGGCGAGCCTCGGATCAGATGCTCACTCTCTTCGTCGCCGAGAACGGCTGCGGCCATCCGCGTCTGGGGGTTTCAGTTGGCCGATCCTGCGGCGGCGCCGTGGCGCGGAACTGTCTCAAACGGCTCCTACGGGAAGTGTTCCGGCAGAGCCAGGATCGGATTCCGCCGGCGTGGGATTATGTGCTGATGATTTCGAGTCCCCTGGCGAAGAAACTGAAGGACCCCGAGAATAGCAGGCGAGTATTGGCGGCATTGACGTTCCAACAGATTCAGCGGTCTTTCCTAACACTGGTCGAGGTTGTTCGGACGCGCGGCGGAGATGGTAACGAACCGTGATCTGGCGGTAGAGCGACAAACGATATCCTGAAACGAACGTATGCGAAGGTCTCTATGCAGTAACGTTGGCGGGAGCGTGCGTTGAGCAAGAAAACCGAATTGATGCCGATCGGTCAGGCCGCAGAAAAGGCTGGCGTCTCGCGGCAGTCTCTGCAATACTACCTCATGGTTGGCCTGCTGGAACCGACAGAGGTAACGCCGACCGGACGACGTCTGTTTGACAAGAGGACTGTCGAGCGCATCCGACTGGTCAAGAAGCTCAACGACAGCGGTTATCCTCTCCGGGCCATTCGGGAGCTGTTCATGGAAGGCCGAACGGATTTGAAAGGAAATAGCGGTGAGTGACTACGAGTCCGCCCAGAGGCGGCGCGATGTGATTGTCGGCATCTTCGTGATCTGCGGACTGGCGGCATTGGGCTGGATGATCTTCAAGTTCGGGGACCTTCCCACCGCGGTCACGCAGTTGAAGTCCTTTCAAATCTACGTCCAGTTTCCCACGGCGCCCGGCGTGCAGAAGGATACGCCGGTGCGGTTCTGCGGCTACCAGATCGGACGAGTCACACACGTGATGTCGCCGGAAATACGCAGAGATCCACTAACCGGCAGAGAATACCACCAAACCGTGTGTATCCTCAGTATCAACAAGAGATATGTCGACATTCCCTCTAATGTGGAAGTGAAGCTGATGACGCGTGGTCTGGGCAGCAGCTATCTCGAGATCAAGGTCGATCCGGAGAAGCTACCGGCGCCGCCGCGAGATCCGAATAATCCTAGTACCAGGTTCTTGGTAAACGGCATGCATCTCCAGGGCTCTACCGGGATGACGAGCGAGTTCTTCCCCGAAGAGAGCCAGGAGAAACTGAACACGCTGGTCGAAGACATCGGCGCCTTCATCGCCAATGCCAATGACATCATCGGCGATCAGGAGAACAAGGGCAATATCAAAGCGACGTTGGCTCACCTCTCGGACGCCACAAGAAACTTCTCCCTCGCGATGGAAAAAGCCACGGAGATGATGGCTGACGCCGAGAAGACAATGGCCGAATTCAGAACGCTGGCCGGCGCGGGAACGGAAACCGTCAAGAGTGTCGATGCGAAGGCGGAACGGCTCGTCGGCGCTCTGGTCAGTACCAGTGGTGAAATCAGCACGGCCATCTCTCAACTGCGTCTGGTTATGGAGAAAATCAATCAGGGCCAAGGCACCGCCGGCCGACTGATTGCGGATGCCAGGCTCTACGAGAACCTCTTGGAGAGCACCGAGCAGTTGAACGTGCTGTTGAAGGACTTCAAAGACCTGATCGACAAGATCAGCGAAAAAGGACTCCGCGCGGTCTACTGAGACACCCGGCGCTACACGGATTCCCCGTCGCAGGTTTGGGACAAGGTGGAACACACCTGTTTCGGATTCCCGGTGCGCGTTTGCGTTCACGGTTTGGACAATCCGACGGCCTGTCAAGCAGACTCAACCAGCAATGACCTATGGCACATAGCAGAGCAATTCTGGATTGTTTCACGGACGAGCCTGCAGGTTTGGGTGTGCCTCCGTTTGTCGGGGTGTGGCCCCGGTACGTGGCGGGCCTCTATGAAGCCGAGCCGACCTATCTGACGATCGACGACCTGCGGCTGATTCGATACACCGAGCATGTCCGACAGGTCGTCATCGACCCACCGGTCGGCAGAACGCACATTGAGGTCCTCAATCATACCCGCAGCCCCGAAGAGGCCAAACGAATCCTGAAAGACACAGATGAGCTGGTTATCGTGGCGGGCGTCCAGACGCCCGGGAAGTACCTCAGCGCTCGCCCGGGAACGCTGCGAGAAGTCAACAAACTGCTGGCGCCCTTCGGTCTGCGCAGGATTCTCACCGGCCCAGTGCTTGTCGGTGGGACTCAGTTCCGAGGAGGCTCCAAACCTCAACTGCCGCAGGCGACAGAATTCGACGAGTTGCGGCCTTTCATCTTCGAGTCATACGATGAGCTCCAGCCCGGCATACTCAAGGGCGCCACGCTGATCCGGCAGATGCCGCGTATGCAGAACAGGATCGTCGAGATAGAGACGGGGCGCGGTTGTCCGCGCGAGAAGGGTTGCTCGTTTTGTACCGAGCCCCTCAAACATGCCGTGC
>CAZGRF010000157.1:6642-7846 GCA_964527825.1 uncultured Pirellulales bacterium | reverse complement strand
CCCGTTAGCCTACCCGAAATACTGCGAGGTCATCCGCCGGATCGGCGATAAGAAAGAGGAGATCGTCATGGTCGACCTGGACAAGATCGCCAGCGGCGAGCAGCCCGATTTCTTCATCAAGCCGCACGATCTGATCAACGTAGGAACGCATCCCACCTCAAGATGGCGAGCGGTGTTGCGAAGTGCCTTCAGAGCGGCCTATGGTTTCGCTTTTGTGTACGACCGGAACTTTGCGGATGCAGACTACGGCGATGGTTTCCGGCTGCCTTCCTGGCTCTGATGGAAGTCTGGACGTATGGTCGATAGGGTTGGTTCTTCAACGGCCCAGGGACGGGCTGCCCGTCCATCTCTGCCGGAACGAAGGTGGAGCCGGCTGGGGCCGCACACATACGTGAGGCTTGCCATTGTCGCCGGGCTGTTCGGCTTCCTCTTCCGGAATGAGATTGGGCAGATCGTCCGCCTCTGGACCATCGACCCAAACTGGTCGCACGGCTTTCTCATTCCGCTGTTCAGCCTCTACTTCATCAACCAGAGACGAAGGGAAATCCTAGGCTTGGAGTATGTGCGCGATCCTTTGGGAGAAATGCTGGCGGGTCGTCACCCCGCGCGCCTCGAGGTCGGGCAAACACGTCCGAACTACCTGGGCCTGGTCTTGCTGCTCGGCATACTCGTTTTCTATGTCTTCAACGTGGTGAGCCCGGCCGGGTACGCATACCTTCGGCCTCTCTCGATGATTGCAGCTCTGGCGGCGGTGGTGCTATTCCTGGGCGGCTGGCGTCTGATCGCGCGCACATGGCTGCCGATCGCGTTTCTGATCTTCGCTGTGCCGCTTCCGCGCCGCTACTACGTCGAGTTGACCATACCCTTGCGGAAGATCGCAGCGGCGGTGGCGACCGTGCTGTTGAATCTGATCAATGGCATCGACGCCCGTGCCAGCGGCGTGGTTATCGACATCGTATACAAGGGGCGGCACTTGGAGCCGGCCTTGGATGTAGAGGAGGCGTGTAGCGGGATGCGCTTGCTCATGGCCTTTCTGGCCCTCGGCGTCGCCATGGCCTACCTGCATTACCGCCCCCTTTGGCAACGGATTGTCCTCCTGGCCAGCACAGTCCCCATTGCGATCCTCTGCAACATCATCCGCGTGACCGTCACGGGATTCATCTACGTTCTCGTTGACCCCAAGTACACGCAGGGCATCTACCAC
>CAZGRF010000157.1:0-6632 GCA_964527825.1 uncultured Pirellulales bacterium | reverse complement strand
TGCCGCTCGCCTTTGGACTGTACGGATTTCTGGCCTGGTTCATGTCGAGCCTGTTCGTGGAAGAACAGCAAGACAGCGATGAGGGCGTGATCGTTCGGAGGCGGCCGAGGAAATGAAGAGACCGATTCCAAACAATTCGAAATACACTCAGCCTGCGTTCCTGATCTGTGCGGCGGTACTGGCGCTGGCCGGCGGGGGCATGTCCGTAGCCACCAAAAGACTCGGCCTCTACCTGAAAAAGGAACCTTTGCCTCTGAAGAAACCCCTTGCTCATTTGGACGAGGCGGCGCTCGCACCCTACAGGATCGTGGCCAAGCAGACGATTGAGAACGAAGACGTCCTGGAGTCGCTGGGGACGGAAGACTACATCCAGTGGGTCCTGGAGGACCCTTGCCGGCCGCAGGATAGCCCCATGCGCCGCGTTTTGCTCTTCGTCACTTATTACCCGGAGCCGGACCGCGTTCCTCATACGCCGGAAGAGTGCTATACCGGCAGTGGCTACTCGCGGCTGGACACAGACAACATCATGCTGCAAGTAGACAGACCCGGTTACAGGCGAGACATTCCGGCACGCTACCTCGTTTTTGGCAGTCCGAGCAGCGATGCGTTTCTCGCCGCACGGCGGTTCCCTGTAACATATCTCTTCCGGGTCGATGGTCAGTATGCAGGCAATCGGGACAGTGCCCGTGCGGTCCTGAATAAAAACATCTTCAGCCGGTTTTCGTACTTCTGTAAAGTCGAGTTGGCTTTCAACCAAGCGTCGACAGCTCCGACCAAGGAGGAGGCCATAGCGGCAAGCGAGAGAGTCCTGGGCGTGGTTTTGCCGATCCTGGAGCGAGAGCATTGGCCGGATTGGACGCAGCCGTAGACTACTGGTGAGAAGGGCAATGGTGGTTTCCGCTTTGTGGCGGCATTATGATGTCTCTGACGACGATGGGAGTTTCTGTCGGAACGTGGTCTGATCCCGAAAGGGTGAAGAAAGGGGAATTCTGATGGCGAGAAGACGCCTGAACAAGAAGGTTGCACTGATTGGCACGGCTGTTTTTGTGCTTGGGGCCATGTTGGCCGTCGTGGTCATTCTACGGCTGACGCGGGACCCGGCCCAGTTCATTGCCGACGGCGACGCGGCCTGGGCCGCCAAGGACTACGAATCGGCCCGCCGCAACTACGCCAAAGCATTCGAATCGTCCGACTCGCTCGATCAGAAGGTTGACCTGCTCTTCAAGCTGTCGGACGTGTACCAAGCCACCGGTGATTGGCTTCGCGTCCTCGGATGCTGGGAGCAGATCATCACATCGGATCCGAAGAACCTGCCGGCACGCCTCGCTCGGCTCAAGTATGGCTACATGCAGGCGAGCAGTCTCAACGACGTTGGGCAGAGCGTCGGCGGATACTGGAACGAGGTCTCGTCACAGGCGACGGAACTGATCGATCTCGCCGAGAGCACCGGCCTGCTGGAGAAAGAGAAAGCCCAGTGGGAGCCCAGCTTCGGGGAGGCCGAGCAACGCGGTTGGGACGACGGCCTTGCACTCCTGGGGCCTTATCTGTACTTCATAAAAGGAAGAGCAGCATTCGAAGTGGCGAGCATGGGTGCGGTTACCTCGCCGGAAAAATTACTTGAGGAGGCCAAGGGCAATCTCGGAAAGGCCAGAGAACTCGACCCCAAAAACGCCGCTGTCTACCGCTACCTGGCTGCGGCCTTCTTGGAGACGGGCGAGATCGCCGGTTCGCGCGCCAACCGTGATGAGCAAGAAGCGGCGGTGAAGGCAGCCGAGGACATCTTGGCTGAAGGCGTCGCTGCGGCAGGCGACGTTCCCAGTGCCCACGTCAACATGCTGGTGCGAAAGCTCACCCTTGCTCAGGGCCGCCCCGTCGCAGAGGCACGCGAGAGAATGAAGACTCTGGAGCCTCAGTATGAGGAGTTGGTTGAGAGATTCCCCGCCAGCGCCGAGGCCCGTGCCGCGATGGCGGAATTCTATTCCTTCTATGCGGCCTACGTAAGCCTCGACATTGGTCGTGACTTGCTCGATCGAGCTATCGAGGCGGCGGAGAAGGCGAGCGCCCTCGACAAGGCAACGGTCAAGTATGCGCGCTTCGCCGCGAGTCTGTACTATCGCAAGTCTGCTCTTGGCGCGGACGAGGCGGCGCTGCAGAAGGCCATCGATCTGGCGGAAGCGGCTCTCGCGTTGCCGCAGGCTCAGGATACGCCCGGCCCGCGCCATTATGCGGTACTGACGGAGCGGTTCTCACTATGCTCGCTTCTGGCGAAGTCCTATGTCGAGCGCGTGCTGGCGCTGCCGCAGTCCGCTCCCGAGCGAGGGGGACTCCTGGCGAAGGCGGAGGGCGTCGTCCATGAGATCGAGCAGATTCAGGGCAGTGGGGAGAACCCTCAAGTGGTGAAATGGCAGGGCATGCTTGAATTGGCCAGAGGCCATAGAGACAGTGCCGTCAGGAGCCTCTGCGCCGCTTACGAGCAAATCAAGGCATCCAGTGCATCCGATGAGGGAGATCCCTACCTTTCCTATACACTGGGCAAGGTCTTTGAAGGCACGCCGGAGGTGGGCGCCGTCATCGAGTTTCTTGGATCGGCTTTAAGCTCGGGCATTGTCAACACCTACCCCGATGCGCTCCTGGACTACACCACGGCGTTGCTGCATGCAGGATCGCACGACGTGGCCTTGAGCGCCGTGAATGGCTTCGATGAGCGATTTGGGGCCAACCTTCGCAGCCGGCAGCTTCGGACCCGCATATTGATTGCCAGTGGCCATCTGGCGGAGGCCGGGGAGGCCATCGCTCAAATCGATCCGGCTGATCCAAATACCTTGCGCCTTCGACTCTCCCTTCTCGGCGCCGAGGCCAGGCAGTTGCAGGATGCCATCAAGCGAGCCGAGTCTGTTGTGGGTTTAAGTGATCCCATCGAAGGCCAACCGACTACCGAGGACAAGGAAGGCAATGCGCAAGCGAACGTCACTGCTATGAAGGCCGAGTTGCTTGGCTACCTGAGACGGCAGGCCCAGATCGCGAGGCAGTTGTGGCAGACGGAAGCCGATGTTGCGGAGGAAGACCATCTCACCGTGCTTTGCGATACGCTGATTGCCCAGAATGAGATCGCGGCGGCAAAGAGTGTCGTCGAGGTATTCCTGAATGGCCTGCCGGACAATGTGGTGGCGTTGTTCTACAAGGGACTGTTGTCCGAGCCCGACCCGTCGGCGTGTTCGCAGTCCAGGCGCCGGGAGATCCGGATGCAGGCGATCACTAGCATGGCAGATCCTATCGCGCGATCGATGGCGCTGGGCGCCTTCTATCGGGAGAGCGACCGCCTTGATGAAGCCATAGTTGAATGGCGCAAGGTCCTCGATGCAACCGCTTCACAGGAGACTCCGCCCGAGCCGGTTTTCATGCGCAGTAGGCAGTTGAGTTCTCGACAAATGGCGGCCGCTCAGCTCTTCGATATCGCCCGCTACCGGGAAGACTGGCGGCTTTCCGAGGAGATTGTCCAGATGGCCAAGGCGGGCAACCTCGACGGCTGTGAAGGTCACCTTTATGCCGGTCGTTTGGCCTTTGCCAGAGCCCAGCAGAAGGAGGCCCTGGCGGAACTCAATGAGTGTCTCAGGCTCAGACCGGTCTTCTCGTATGGCTATATGCTCCGCAGCAATATTCAAGCTGCTATCGGCAATGAGCGGGCTGCTATTGACGATGCCCGGCAGGCATCGGACCTGAACCCGGTTGACCCGATTGTGGCCAAGGCGTTGGCAAATGCTTTGCTCGTGCGGAACCGCAATCTGGGCAACAGTGTGTCGGAAGAACAGAAGCGAGAGACCAAGCTCTCGCTGGAGCGCGCGATCCGGCTGAATCCGGGCGATACGCAAGTGCTGGTTGCATACGCTGATCTCATTGACGCCAGCGAGCCCATGAAGGCGCTGGCAATTCGACAAACGATCCAAATCAAGACGCCCAGCCTGAACAACGCAGTCATGCTCGGCAGGCTGGCCACGCGTGTCGCGCTGACGGAAACGGATGAGACCAGAAAGAAGGCGCTCTTCACGATGGCGGAGACGGCCTTTGAACAAGCCCGACAGGCGGACCCGAGCAATGCCTTCGTGCTCGAGAGCTATGCCGAGTACTTCCGCGCCAGAGGACAGAACGACAAGGCCCGGGAATTGCTCGTCGAGTCTCAGGATGAGCGCCTGTTGTGGCGCCATTACTATCGCATCGGCCGATACGAAGAGGCGCGAAGACTCCTGGAACGGATACTGAACGAACAGGCAGACAATACCGACGCTCTGAAGGGACTCATCCTGGTCGCGCAAGCAACGGGAGACCAAGCGGCGGTCAAAACGTACGGGGAGAGGCTCCTGTCTCTCGAGGACAATGTCACTAACCGTCTGGCTCAGATCCGAGCGTATTTGGACGCGGGTCTGGTCCAGGATGCGGAATACAAGCTGCAAGGCTTCAAGGAGAGGTATCCCGACGAGCCTCGAATTGGCCTGATGGAGGCGTTGCTGGCTAAGCGACGAGGGCAACTGAAACGGGCGCTGGAACTGGCGAATCGCCATCTCGAAAAGAACCAGCAGGATGCGTCGGCTTGGCGCTTGCGGGGCGAGATTTCTTTGCTGAGGGGCGATGCGGATCAGGCCATCACAGATTTTGGGAAGAGCCGCTCGCTCGAAGACAATCCTGTCACGACGGTAGCCTTGGCCAAGGCCTACGTTTGGGCCGGAAGGGACAGCGAGGCCATTAGAGAGCTGCGTGCCGCCCTTGAGGCTCCGGCGGCGCCCCCGGAAGCCAGAATGGTTCTGGAGAGCATTTACCGACGATTGGGGCGGAACGATTCGCTCAGACAACTCTACGCCGATACGCTGGCACAATTCCCGAACAGCATCGCGTGGCTGACCCGGGCGGGATCGTTTGCCATTGATGAGCGCGACTACAACCGCGCTACGGAGCTCTATGAGAAAGCACTCCAACTCAGGCAGGCAGAGTTGTCGGGAGTCTCCCGGGAGATGCGTGACATGCCGTACGCGTTCGCGCTGGACGGCTACCTGCGGGCGCTGGTCCTCGGTGCCGGGGAACCTGGCAAGCCAGGCAGCACTTGGCGCCCCGAAATGCTGGACAAGGCCTTCCGCGAAGGCGAGCAATACGTCGATACACCGTATGCCGCCGAGGTCCTCTACCGTATGGCTGAGGCCGGCAAGGCCCGTGGTGACATGGACGCGGCCAAGGACTACTGCCGCCGAGCCGTCGACAAGGCGTGGGGCGACGACACTGTGGCAGCCGAAGTCCTGCTCCGCGTCTACCTTCTCCTGGGGCCGGACGAAGTCTCGCACTATTGCCGGCAAAGGCTGGAGACGGACCCGGGGTCACTGGTGGCGAACTTCACGATGTCCAATCTGGCCCGGGTTCGGGGCGATCATGACGACGCTGTCAATTATATCGATAAGTGCATCGCTCTGTCCGGTTCCGAAACCCAGCGACGGACCGAGTACATGTTGAAGAAGGCCGACACTCTAACCGCGGCTTACCAGAAGACCTCCGATAAACAGTATCTCGAAGCGGCTATTGACGTTTACGAAAGTCTGCTGGCCCAAATGCCGACAAACAACAACGTTCTGAACAACCTGGCGTACATGCTGGCCCAGGACGATCGGGAACTCCCGCGAGCGCTGGAGTATGCCAAGAAGATTCTGGCGAACGATCCGGACAATGCCGTTTTTCTGGATACGTATGCCTACGTTCTCCACAAGAACGGCAAGGACGCGGAGGCCGCAGAGTCGGTTGCGGCGGCCATCCAGCAGTACGAGGTTAAAGGAACGCCGTCAGCCGAGGTGTATGAGCACCTGGGCATGATAAAAGAGGCGCTCGGAGAGAAAAAGAATGCGTTGGCGGCATATCGCCGTGCCCTGGAGGTCGCAGGCGACACCACATCTGATGTTGTCAAGGAGCGCATTCGCCTGGCCGTGGAACGGTTGCAGTAGGGATGATGAGATGTGTTTGATGCTACGTGACCGCGCGGCAGACTGGTTCGTGGACGCGAGCCGGAGAGTGACACGATGAAGAGGAATCCGACAACACCCGTCAGAGGGCCGAGGCCATCCGGAGCCGCGCACGCTTCGACGGCCACCCCGACGCCCAAGGAAATCCTGGGCATGTTGCGTCGGCATGTATGGCTCATCCTCTTCATGACCATGCTGGGAGGGACGGCCGGCGGCGGCGGGTGGTACCTGGTCAGGCGGTTTCTGCCGCTCTACAGGGCCGAGACCGCCATCCAAGTGCTGCCGCCCGTCGAGACGGATCCCATGGAGATCGTCGCGACCCAAGTGCAGCAGGACCTCCAGTACGGACACCGCGTATCGCTGGCCAACCTCATCAAGAGTCAAAACAGCCTTCTGGATCTTCTTCACAGCGACAAGGTCCGATCTACCAAATGGTTTCGGCGGCAAGTGGGGAGCGACGCTGATACGACCGAGCGCGCCGACCCGGCCAGGATCGTCAAAGCCGTCAAGTACTTGGAGAAGAACCTGATTGCTTTCCCGCATCGGGAGGCAGATCAGATCATCATGTCAATGACCTGCGGCGATCCGAGTGAAGCCGCTCTGATCGTCAACGAAATGACCCGGCTGTTTGTCAGTCAG
>CAZGRF010000156.1:0-7849 GCA_964527825.1 uncultured Pirellulales bacterium | reverse complement strand
CGGAAGACGAAATAGCACACGAGCAGGGCTGCGACAATGATCGCGATGGAAATCAGGACATCCCGTCTTTTCATGATCTGATCCGCCTTTGTGACAGCATTCTACCGCCGGCGCCGGACTCTGTCAACTTTGGACGCTTCTGCCGGTGCGTTGTTACACGATTTTCCGTGGGTTTCCGGCGGAAGAACCGGTAGAATGACCTATTATGGAAAAGCAGACAAATCAGTTGATGCGCAAATTGCCTTCGGTCGATGTCGTTCTAAAGGACCCCGCTCTCAGACCCCTTGAAGAGCAGTTGGGCAGGTCGCCCGTGGCCGAAGCGGTTCGAGCTTCCGTCGATGAGATCAGGCAACGTTTGCTCGCCGATCCAGCGGCCGGTCTGAACGAAGTGGAGATTCAGCAACGGATCATCTCTGCGACAAAAGACCGCCTGGAGACTATCGAAAGACCTTATTACCGCAGGGTCGTCAACGGCACGGGTATTGTTCTACACACGGGGCTTGGCCGGGCGGTCCTGCCGGCGAAGGCGCTGGAGCAGATTCAGCAGATGCTGCGGGGCTACTCCCTGCTCCAGATCGACAGGGAGACCGGTAAGCGCTCCAAGCGTGACGAGCGCATCGAATGGCTCTTGCAGCAACTGACCGGGGCCGAGGCCGCCACCGTCGTGAACAACAATGCCGCCGCGACAGCTATCGTGCTCAACACGGTCGCGAAGGGCAAGGAGGTGATCGTATCGCGGGGACAACTCGTCGAGATCGGCGGATCGTTCCGCTTGCCTGACGTGATGACCTTCAGCGGCGCCAGGCTCGTCGAGGTCGGCACAACAAACAAAACGCACGCCCGCGACTACGAGAACGCGATCACCGAGAACACCGCCGCGATTCTCCGTGTGCATCCGAGCAACTACAAAATCCAGGGCTTCTCGTCCGAGGTGCCTCTCGACGTGATGGTGAAGATCGCCCACGTTCGCGGTCTGCCTCTTATCGACGACGTGGGGGCCGGCGCACTGATCGACTTTTCGCAATTCGGGTTCGCTCCCGAGCCGACGCTGCTCGAATCGATCCGTAGCGGCGCCGACATTGTGACATCGAGCGCCGACAAGCTCATCGGGGCTTCTCAGGGCGGCATCATTCTCGGAAAAAAGACATGGATCGAGGCCATCCGCAAGAACCAGTTCGCGCGCATCGTGCGGGTCGGCAAGCTCACCCTGGCTGCGCTCGAAGCGACGTTGAAGCTGTTCCTCGACGAGACCGTGGCGCTGCGAGAGGTGCCCACGCTACAGATGTTGCGGCGTAGCGCCGACGACATCAAAGAGCACGCCGAGCGACTCGCCTCAGCAGTTCGCGAGGAAGTTCCGGGCGCGGGCGTGACTACGATGGACGGGTTCTCGCAAATGGGCAGCGGCTCTCTGCCCACGCAGAATCTGGCGACGACCCTGGTGGCCATCGAAGCCAAGCGAGGCGACGCGGAGTCGCTGGCGAAACGGCTGCGGTTGTACCACCCGCCCATCTTCTCGCGGATTCAGGACAATCGCGTCCTGATCGATCCTCGGACCCTGCGGGACGGCGACGACACCGTCGTCGTCCAAGCGCTGGGTGAAGTTCTCGGTGAGGGAGAGCAGAGCCGGTGAGCGTGCAGCAGCGAAATATCACGCTCGGCACGGCCGGTCACATCGATCACGGCAAGACCGCGCTCATCAGGCTCCTGACCGGCTGCGAAACGGACCGGCTCAAGGAGGAGAAAGAGCGCGGCATGTCCATCGAGCTGGGCTTTGCGCCGTGCCTGATCTCCGGAACCGAAATTGGTATTGTGGATGTCCCCGGTCATGAGAATTTCATCAAGACGATGGTGGCCGGTGCGACCGGCATCGACGGGGCAATCCTGGTCATCGCCGCCGACGACGGTGTCATGCCGCAGACGCGCGAGCACCTGGACATTCTCACGCTGCTGGGTGTCGAGCACGGGATCGCGGCGCTAACGAAGGTCGATTGCGTCCGGCCTGAACGCGTGCAAGCTGTGACACAAGAGGTCACGACCTTTCTGGTCGGCACCTTTCTCGAAGGTGCGCCGGTGCTGCCGGTTTCCAGCGTCACGGGTGAGGGCTTCGGCGATTTCTACGACGCGCTCAAGACGCTGGTCGAAGCCATCGAGCCCAAGCGCGCGGACGGCGTGTTTCGCGTGCCGTTGGAGCGGGCCTTCTCCGCCAAGGGCTACGGGACCATCGTCGCAGGCATCCCGGCTTCCGGATCGATCAAGGTCGGCGATGAAGTCGTGCTGCTGCCTCAGGACAAGAAAGGACGCCTGCGCGCGGTACAGGTCTACAACCACGACAGTGACAGCGCCATGGTCGGACAGTGCGCGGCCATGAATGTCCCCCAGTGGGACGCCAAAGAAATCAAACGGGGCGACGTGGTCACCATCGCGGACTACTTCGCGCCGCAGTCCTGGTACCTGTGCGAGCTGACCTTGCTGATGCAAGAGAAGATCGCTCTGAAGAACGGCGCGCAGGTCAAGTTTCATACCGGTACGTCGGAGACGGCCGCGGCGGCCTACCTCTTCCAGGACGCGCCCCTGAAACCGGGCGAAACCTGCCTGATCCAAGTCTGCCTGAACCAGCCGATCATCGCCGGTCCCGGCGACCATTTCATCCTTCGACTGCCCTCCCCCGCGCGGACCATTGGTGGCGGCATCGTCGTGGAGGCCATTCCGCGACGTCTGAAACGCAGCCGGGCCGAGGTACTGGACGATCTCCGCGTGCGAGCCGAGGCGGTCAAGACGCCGCGAGACTTCATCGCGTACTGTGTCAAGTCCGCCGAATCGCTGGCGGTCGACGAGAAGCAAGTCTCACTGCGCAGCAAGATCCCCGAAGCGCAGGTCGCGGCAGCGCTGGCAGACCTACAGGACAAAGGGTCCGTCGTCCAGCTTGGTCCAAAGCTGTACATTCATGCCGAGACGGCCCGGCGAACGGAGCGCCGACTTCTCGAACTGGTCGCCGAGGCGCATCGCCGTCAGCCCGAAAGCCCCGGCATCCGCCCGGAGCAGCTTCTGACCGAATCGGGCATGCGCAAGAATCTCTTCGACGGGCTGCTCGAACGAATGCGGTCGAAAGGCACACTGGCCGAGAGAAAAGGTCACGTGGCCTTGCCCGAACACCGTGAGCAGTTCAAGGAGGCCGAATCGGAACTGCTTACGAAGATCGAGACGCTTTTCAAGAAGCAGCCGTTCAACCCGCCGGGTTCAGCCGACCTGATCGTCAGCGCCGGGACGACCGAGCCCGAGGTCCGCAAGGCCCTGCGTATCCTCGTCGAGCAGCAGCGACTGGTCCGTATCGACCAGGACCTGTTCATTCATGCGGAGGCCCTTGCAGAAGCGCGCGCCCGTCTGATCGCCTACATCCGCGAGAACGGAAACCTGGAGAGTGTCAAATTCAAGTATCTGCTCGACACCACTAGAAAATATGCGATTCCGCTGCTGGACTACTTCGACAAAATCGGCCTGACCCGGCGCGTCGGGTACACGCGGTACTTGAACAAGGCCGACGCCGACGAATAGGCACAGAGCACCAAGAGGATTTGCACGATGCGTTACGGTAAGATTGCAGCGACGTTCCTCGTGATAGCCGGCTCGGTGATCGTCTTGATGACGGTGCGTCAGCCGGGCTGAGGCGATCCGCTCGCGGCCCTTGCAGGGCTGCTGATAATGTTCTCTTTCCCGGTGGCGCTGTTCTTCGGGGCTATCGGTATCACACACGATGAGCGCAGAGGCCTGGCCGCAATCTGCACGCTGGTCGCGGGCGGCTTCATCATCTTCTATCTCTGGATGATCGGCCTCAACATCTTCTGCCGATGACGGCGACTCCGCAACAACCACACCGCGCGACTACCCCCCAGTCTTTGCATCGGCTTAGGCGTTGGGCTCTGCCGCCGGGGCCACCGTGGTCGTTGCAGCGTTCGGCTCGGTCGGCGCAGGCGTCGGCTCGCTTTGCTTCTTGCAGCCCGACAGCGTAGCCAGCACGAGCACCATAGCGAGCACTCCTCTGACCGCAATTCTTCGCTTTACAATTCGCGTAGCCATAGCATTACCTCCCAAATGGGGTCCTTTTGCCTGGACGCATGAACACAGAATCCATCCTGCTACCGGTATGGCGACTTGCCGATGACTGTCGAGTTCTCCCGGCCTGCAAGATAACCCTCCGGCACGATGAAGAACTTGTAGCCGCCAACGTCGCCGAAGTAGAACCTGCCCTTGTTGCCATCAAACCACTGCCGCCACTGTTGTGGCGTATCGAACGACTGGTCAGTATAATGGTCCAGGAGCTTCTTGGCTACGGCCGCATACCGGGCGTCGTCCAGCAACTTGATCAAACGCCCCAGGCTGACCACCGTGCGGTTCGACATTTCGCGATTCCAGCAGCCATAGCCTATCTCTGAGAATAGCTCCGCCAAAGGTTCGTACAGTGTACTCCCGACATCGCACCCGGTCAAAGAGAATCCCGGCATCCGACACAGGGGTTTTCGGGATTTCGAGAATCTCAGGCAAGAGATTGACTCCCGCCTGCGAATGTGCTACATTCTTTTCTGACATGGCATTGCGAGAATTCCGCTTGGGCCTGATAGTGGAGGGAACTCGCTATGGTCAGATTCCGATCCGTCCTGATCGGCGTCAAGAAACTCGTTCGCCGACGGACATGCCCAATGGCCTGCTTGGCTGGTGTGGTGGTTCTGCTGTGCTTGTTCGTCATTCGCGACAGAGTCTACGCGGCCGCAGGGGTCTTTCACCTCAGAGAGGTCTCGGCCTTCGAAGTGGCCAACAAGTTCCCCTCTTTCAAGGCCGGTGTACGCTCTCCCTGCAGCAACGCGCCGGACCCCAACGTGACGGCTTACCCTGAATTCAAGTCGGACAAGCCCCTCTACGGCTCTGTTTCCTTCGGCAACGATGCCCTCCGAGCGGATTCGGGCCTTCGTTTCCGCTTCGCGCTGGATGAATCCGGCGGGACGGGCCGAGGCTATGACCGCCTCTACTTCGACCTGAACCAGGACCTCGACCTGACCAATGACCGTGTGAGCAAACGCTTGCGCGACCCACCGGACGGAGCGATGCTGAATGGCCTGCCGATCGACCGACAGATTTGTCTTGAGCATATCGGCGTCCCGCTGCCGTTCGGAGCGGAAGGCACACGTCCACTGGAGATCATGCCGCGACTCTATCTCGCGGAAACCGGCTACGGATACGTCGCGTTCGTCACTACCAAAGCACGGCGAGGGCGAATCGTCGTCGCCGATAGGAAGTTCGATGTCCTGCTCGGACACGCGTACGTTGCCACCGGCTGGTTTGACCAGCCCTGGACCGCGCTGCATCTGCTGGCCGACGGCCGTGACAGCCTCGAGTTCGCCTGGTCGGGCGGGGACCGGCTGATGGCGATGCACAGGATCGGGGACACTCTCTACCGGTTTTCCGCCACACCGGCCGGAGACAAACTGATGGTCCACTCTTACGAAGGACCGCTCGGTACCATCGAGGTCGGTGCAGGCGAACGCGATCTCGAAACGATGGCGATCAGGGGATCGCTGCTGTCCGAGGACACCACCGTTGCCCTGGGACGTACGCCGGCGGTCGGCTTACCACAGAACGCGTTTCCGTCATGTCGCGTACCGGTGGGCGACTACCTTCCTTACTTCGTCAGCGTTGAATACGGAAGTCTGTACATCAGCCTTTCGAACAACTATCATGCGGACGGCAAGCCTCGTGCCGCCGTAGAGAGACCACCCATCTACGGCATCAAGATTCGCGCGGACAAACCTTTCGCCTTTGACTTCTCCAACACTCCGGAGGTCTTGTTCGCGCAGCCGGTCAAGGACTGTCGGGTCAGGCGCGGCGAGGAGCTGGCAGTCAAAGCCGTCCTGATCGACCGCGCCCTGGACATCATGATTCGCGGCCTCGACCGTCGATCCGACGCGGCAAAACCGGTCTCACTCGACCCGAAAGTCGTAATCGCCCGAGCGGACGGCACACAGGTGGCCGAGGGCGTTCTGCCCTTCGGCTGAGACGGCACCTGCGGGTACTCGTGGCGAGTACCGACAGATCTGCCGCTCGGCGGCGACGAAGAGACCTTCACCATCACCGTGACCTACGACACGCGGGAGCTCTACGGGACTGTGACCGGCAAACGCCAGTTCACCATCGTTGCCAACTGAACGCCTATGACGATACGTGAAAGGAACGGACCATGTGCCAGGAAAGAGCCAACATCAGCGAGCGTCTTCGTTGCAGGGCCGGCCTGCGGTGGCTTTTAGTGCTGCTGCTCTGCGTGAGCTTCATCGCAGCGACGATGGGAGCGGAGCCTTCTTCTCCGCCGACAGACGCGGCTGCGTTCGAGCTCAAAGAGATCTCCACTTTCGATGCGCCTGACGTAGTGCGGAGCCGCCTGCTCGTCGGCGCTTACACGCAATGTCAGGCGGAGCCTGACGAGAACGTCAAGAGCTACCCTTCCTTCAAATCGGACAAGCCCTTGTACGGCTCGCTCCAGGTTGGCGGCGCACCCACCGACGCTGATACAGGATATCACTACGCATTCGCCTTCGACGAATCCGCCGGTACAGGCAAGGGCTACGACCGCCTCTACCTGGACACGAATCTCAACGGCGACCTGACCGACGATGCTTGCCTGTCGCCGATGAAGGACGTTCCGCAGAAGGCCCTGATGAATGCCGGCGCATCTAACACAGAAATCTCTGAGGTATGTTTCACCCCCCTGACGCTGCGGGTAACGCCGGGTGAGGGTCGTCAACATCAGCTCGAAGTCATGCCTCGTTTCCTCGGCTATGCAGGCAGCCGCAGTTATGCCATACTGACTGCGACCAAGGCACACATGGGCGAGGTCGAAATCGGCGGGGAGAAGGTCACGGCGGTGCTATGCCACAGCCGCACCGTAGCAGGTGCGTTCGACGACCCCTCCACAGGCATGTTCCTATTGCCGCCGGACGTCTCAGGCGGCAGACCTTTATCCTCCTGGCGCGGAGGCGATCGCCTGATGGCCTTGCACCGGGTCGGCGACACCTTCTATCGCCTGGCAACCACACCGAGCGGCAATAAGCTCTTTGTGTGGCCTTACCGAGGAGCGTTCGGCACCTTGGAGGTCAAGGCAGGACAACGCAGCGCCGAGCGCGTGCAGGCATCAGGCTCACTGGCATCGAAGAATATCGCGCTCAGCTTGGCCGACAGGCTGGGAGAACAAAACAGGTCGCCCTCGAACTCCTTTCGCGTGCCTGTGGGAGATTACGCGGTTGAAATGCTGAGCGTTACATACGACGCACTCAACTGCCTGTCGCTGCGCAACAACCACGCAGACGGCATGCCCGGCGGGAGGGCGAAAGAAGGCCCGCCGGTCTATGCCATCAAGATTCGTGAGGACAAACCCTTTGTGCTCGATTTCTCGGGCAAGCCGCAGGTCCTGTTTGCGTCACCCGGCAAGAACCTTCGCATTCAGCGGGGCGAGCAATTGGACGTCAAGGCTGTCCTGACCGATCCGGAACTCGACATCATGTTCCGCATGGTCAATCAGGGAGGACAACTTGACCCGACGGTCACCATCAAACGTGCCAACGGTGAGACCGTCGCCGAGGGCACGATGCCATTCGGCTGAGACAGCACCTGCGGGTACTCGTGGCGAGTACCGAAAGATATCAAGCTCGACGGCAACGAAGAGACCTTCACCATCATGGCCACGTACGACACCAAGGATTTGTACGGCACAGTGACGGGAACGCGAACGTTCATGGTCTATCGCGACTAACGGCACAGCACGCTGGTATTCTTGCGTGTCTCTCGGTAACATAGGCGCGTTGCAGCG
>CAZGRF010000155.1:0-7881 GCA_964527825.1 uncultured Pirellulales bacterium | reverse complement strand
GGTTGGTCTTGGGGTCTATCCATACGCGCCCGGTGCCGTTCTGGAGGTTGAAGAGAAGTTTGACGATGGCCGGATTGAATCCCTCCAGTATCCGTTGCTCCCACCCGCTGACCTCGAACCCCACGGCGTCAATACCCTGCACACGCTTGGGACCGACCTTTCGGTAGTCACCCGATTTGTAGAGCATGTCGATGAAACCTCGAACCGTGAACCCGGCCATCCGCTCGCGATAGGCCTCAAGCATTTCGAACCGCACGTAGGCCTTGGCTGTGGGCAACAGGACGACTCCCTCTCCTGTCTCATTGTGTATGCCTGCGTACAGGACGAGTTGCCCGTCTCGGGTGTAGATCTTCGTCGCGTACCCTTGTGACGACAGAAAGTTTTCGGCGGTCAATTCGATTGTGAACGAGCCATCTTCATTGGCGGCTTTCTCAAACAGCCCTGCCATCGCCGGCGGGAAGACGGTGGGCTTCTCGGCGAAGGTGATCGTTCGGGTCCCGGTCGCAAAGACCGTCTCCTGTGCTTGAACCGCCTTCTGGACATCCGCCAGGGCGACACTCTCCAGGCTAACGCCGTGTCGCGGCGGGAACAAAACGGAGAATGCGGCCAAGCCAATCGCCACTACGGCCGCCGTTTTGGTGTATGGGCTCTTCATGATCGTTCTCCATAGTGCAACGCGGGGACAGGGTGTATTCCCGGTCACCGCTCGTTTCATAGTCGTGGAGGCATCGCTGAGAATACGGTCATCCATGGGACTGGCGTCGGCCCTGTCGGAGACCTCTCGGAATACCTTTCGCATTAGCCTCTTGATTCTCTCGGCCTGATTCATAGTTCCACCTGGCCATTCAGAAGGGTCCGCAACTTCTGCAACCCATAACGATACCGGCTCTGGACCGTGTTGATGGACGCGCCGGTCTGCCGCGCAATCTCACGAAACGGCAGAGAGCTCAGCACGTGCAACGCAATCACGTGGCGCTGCTCTTCGGGAAGCTGCGCCAGAGCAGAGGTCAAGATGCGCCGTTGCTCTTCCTCGCTCGCAGCCTCCGAGCCATCCGGCGGCGCCGATCCGGGCCTGGCCTTGGCAAGCCGCTCCGGATCGACCGGCCTGCTCTGACGATTGACGTTTCGGGCCCGATTGGCCACGCAGATCGCCAAGTAGCCCTTGAGCGAACCTTTCAGCGTGAACCGCCCCGCCTGGGACGCGAAACCGACGAAGACATCGTGGAGCACATCCTCGATCCGCGCCGGATCGCCTGCCAGCGCCCGTGCAACGCCAAGCAGGCCGGCCCGATACTTCTCATAGATGCGGCGCAGCGCCTGCGCATCACCTGCATTGAACCTTCGGACCAGCAACCTGTCTTCTATCCACACGATGGGCCCGCCCTTGTGCTCGTGAGCGCTCACTTGTCACGATGGAAACACCGAACGCCGTCGCCTTAGTGCACCACGGGCGTTTTTTTCACGAATGATTGCAGAACCTGCCGGTCCGGCGCAGGCAGCGGTCTACGGATGCGAAGGACCCGAACTGACCCGGCGATAGCTCTCGGGTGGGCCGAGGTAATTCGGTTTGACGCCACCGAGGTCGATGACGACCTTCTCCAATACGACCGCGGGATCGACCATCCATATCTTGAGCGTGTGATAGCCCGGACCTGACACCGTGTGGGTGGAGCGGACGACGCGACAGGCGTTCTTGACGGACTCTTCCCATTCGCGGTTGCCGTTGCGCGCGTCGAAGTCGGCCGGGACGATGTCGATAACTTGAGGCGGTTCGTCGTCGAAGGAGACCGCGTAGCGCAGACCCCGGCCCGGAACGAAGTTGAGAGTGGGCGAAACAATGGACAGGACTGTGGCCGGACCGGGGCTGAACAGATACATCTTGTACTCCAGACACGGTGCGTCCTTTGGCGGCATCACGCTCCGCGCTGTCATCGGCATGATTGTCATCGCCGAGACGGTCCGCCCATAGCCTTCGATCTTCTCCCAGCGGACGTTGCCGGCGGGGATATTCTTCGTGTAGTGCTCCGCCTCGATGGAAACGTACCCGTTGCTCTCGACGAAGCCATCGAGGGAATCGCGAGTCACTTCCGTCGGATTGAACGACTCGACCCTCACCGTAACTTGCTCCCCCCCTTCGCGGGCAATCTTCACGATGCCGTCGGCTGTACCCTTAGGCGCCCTGGCCCAGTCAACACTCACCCAGAGGCGTTGCTCCTTGGCGATTATCCCTTTGGCGGTGCTCAGCGCGATCCAGGGATCGCTGACGGTCGTGCTGTACGCAAAGGGCGTCTGCCCGCGATTGAACACGTCGATGTAATAGCGCTGCCGGTTGAAGGCGTCGAACTTGGGCAGGCACGGGTCGCCCTGCGCGCCGGGCCAAGCTGAAGCCGAGCCCTCCACTGCGACACCCAACGCCGCGGCCTGCGGCACCTCAAGCCGCGTGACGCGTGGCATGTTGTTTCGACGCGGCTCTTGCCACGATGTGTAGCCGATGTGCGTCTGGTCCATGAAGTGGTTCCATTTGCCGCCAGCCAATTTGTGGTTCAAGCAGTCCATCAGGTCCGCGTCGGCCTTGAAGAGTTGTTCGACGCGGTCGGCCAGGTCGTTGACGCTGGCCCGGCCCTGCTGAGCGTACAGCGCATTCTTGCCGGCCGTGACGTATAGCTCATTGACCTGCGCGCACGCTTTGGCCGGAAACAAAGCCAATTCGTAGAACGCGTCCCTCGCTTCCGCAGGCAGCTTGCCATAGATTTCCTCGGCCTTGGCAGCAATCGCGTCGAAATCCGCGACGACCCGGTCCGCTTCCTGGTAGTCGGTCCGGCTGTAGATGGTCGGATCGAGCAACTCGGGTTTGCGCCGGCCGTTGTAGCGCGTGTACTTGGCGATGATGTCCGCAATGTCGGTCGCGTATGCCGGTCCGAATTCCCGCTCGGCCCAAAGCCGCGTGTATTCGTCGAGGTTGTCGTTGGTCCAGCGGCTCGACTTCCAGGCCAGGTGCATGAAGAATTCGATGGGGAACTCCAGGCCCTTGAAGTGCCCCACGTTCACGATCCAGATCCGGTCGGCGCCGTACTTCTTGGCGAGCGTCAACTGCTCCCAAACCTTGGGGATCGGGTTGGTGTTGATCCACTTGTAGTTGCGCGGCCCGCCGACATAATCGAAATGGTAGTAAACACCCGCGCCGCCGGCGCGCTTCCGCTCGGCTTCGGTCGGCAGCCGGCGGACGTCACCCCAGTTGTCGTCGGCCCACAGCAGCGTCACGTCATCGGGCACACGGAGACCTTCCTGGTAGTATTCCTGGACCTCCTTGTACAGACACCAAAGCTGAGGCACCTTCGTCACGTCGGGGCTGACCTCCTCGGCGATAATCTGCCGTTGGACGCTTACGATCTTCTCCAGCAGCTCCATGCTCTGGGCAACGGTGCCGCCGGGAATCATCGGCGTGTCGTTCGCTCCGCGCAGGCCCATGGTGATGATGCTCTCGTAGTCCTTGTTCCGCCGGACACCCTCGCGCCAGAAGTTCTGCAGAACATCGGGATTGCGATAGTAGTTCCAACTGCCCAGCGTTCGCTGGTAGCGCCGGTCCCATTCCTTCTGCGCCCGGAGCATCGGCTCCTGGTGGGAGGTGCCCATCACCACGCCGTACTCGTCCGCCAGGCGCGGATTGTTCGGATCGTCCTCGTTGAACGCATTGTTCCACATGGCCGGCCAGAGGTAGTTGCCCTTCAGGCGGAGGATAACCTCGAATATCTTCGTGTAAAACTCACTGTTGTAGTTGGCGACGCCGGCCGGGATCGGCGGATCGGTGCGGCGCGGCACGGTACCGAACTTCTCAGCAACCCAGCCGCTCAGGTCAGGCGCTTCGTCGTTGAGGAAGATCCCCCGGTACTTGACCGAAGGCGGTCCTTGCACGTACCGTCCGGCCTTGACATAGACCGCATCCTTGTGCTCGATGGGAACATCCGCCCACCAGTACCAGGGCGAAACGCCCATCTGCTCGGAAAGGTCATAGATGCCATAGATGGTCCCACGCTTGTCGCTGCCGGCGATGACGAGCCCGCACGCGACTCCCGGCCAAGGCTCGGGCACAACCTGGATAAGAAACGATTCCCATTGGCCTTCGATCCGCGAGACATCGATCTTGCGGTCGCGAACCAGCCGGTCAATCGCGCTGCTCTTGCCGATCGTACCGACAATGATGACACTGCCTGCGAGCCCTTCTCGCTCGTGGGCAATGGCCGCCCTGCAATCAGTGACACGACCGATATCAGCCTGCAAGTCGCCGACAGCCCGCACGACACCGGCGTGATCCCGCACATCCACAAGAATCGTCGCTGCCGTCTTTTCCTGAACGATGGCACAGCTACCTGGCGTGGCGGCGTCCTGCACGTATCGCGCCCGTCCGATGGCCGAGGCATCGGGAGGCGAAGCCAACAGACCCAGGGTGAAAACCATTGCCAGTGCGAGACAGCGCGGCGAGAAGCCCCCTGCAACGTGTGGTTTGCTCATGATCCGACTCCAAACAAAGCGTGCTCGTCGAATACACCAGGGCAGATCTTTATCCTCCAGCGGAGGTCTAGTAGACGATACAGCGGTGGCTGTGGCCGGGTCAATTGCCTATCTGCTGATTCGCTGCTTTTGTTGCGGGGCCGGCTGTTACGCGGGACGGTGGAGGAAGCCGACGGTCGATTCCATGATCCGCGCGTGGAGCTGCTGCTGGTGCTCGATCGTCTCGTGCTGGAGGTCTTCCAGGTTGGCTCGGCAGAAGCGACAGCCCAGGACATTGAGGTGGAAGTCGACGTAGCGCTGCCAATCGTCGTCCAGGGTGCGAAGCAGGTAGCCGCCAATGGTGCTGCGCTTGGGACAACTGAACCGATGATATTCCCAGACATCCGTCAAGAGGTTCTCGAACTGCTCCGACGACGGACCGATGGAGACTTTCCTGCGTTCGACGGCTTCGCGGACCTGCTTGAGGCTGCGGTGCTTGACCAGCGCCACGGTCTGTTCGGTGACATTCATCGTCTCAGCCACGTGCTTGTTCGGCAGTTGACAGTAGAACAGCAGCTCGATGATCTGCAGATCGCGGAACCGCAAGGCGCGCTTGAAGCCATCCACCAGCGTCCCGAGCGCCTCGGCCAGCACGGCGCTCTGCAGATCATACTGTTCGTCGGCCTTCGCGTACCAACTGGCGGTCTCGGCGGGGCTCGCCATGCGTTCGAGAGGATCGGACGGCGCTTCCTCGCCCGGCGAATCGTAGCTCTCCTGCAACAGACAGACCTTTCTCGCTTCACGGTGACGGTAGCTGTCGATGATCTTGCGCCGGGTCAGCGCAAAGAGATAGGTCTCGAGGTCGCAGTCGCCGCGAAACCGATCCAGGCTCCGCACGAAGGCAATGAAGGTCTCCTGAACCACGTCCTCCGCATCGGCACGCTGCCGCAGCTTGGCCCGGGCGAAACGCAGCAGCCGGCCGCGATAGCGACCGACAAAGTCCGACCACGCCTGCTGGTCGCCCTGGCGAATCTTGTCCAGAAAGTACTGCTCTGCCTTGGAGACCTTGTCAACCATTTACTATCTACTATCTACTATTTGCTATTTTCTGTTTATGCGATGCGCGGCAAAGTGCTCGCTGCGGCACTTCAATCAGCGCTTGAGTATAAATCGCAAATAGTGAATTGTAAATAGTCGATAGAAGGTGGCAGCGCGATGTCTCAAGACAGGAGGAATATGAATATCACGCCGACAATCGCCAAGACCAGCCCAGCGATCCGCAACGACCAATCATAATAGCCTTTGGTGGCCATGTTGAGGAAGAAATAGGTTACCGCAATCACTGCGAAAACGCCAAGCGCCGAGGCAATCATGCCGGCCCACGTCATCCGCTCGACGTGCACTTCCGCGTTCTTGCGGTCATTCAGCCACGCCAGCTTGTCGGCGGAGGCGTCGATCAGCATCGCTTGGCGCCAGATCTTGCCCGCCGAACCGTCAAAGCTCTGGACGAATTGGTCCAGGATGAAGCCGCCTTCTTGCAGATCGCGGGAGCTGACCGTCAGTGGAGGCCTTCCGGGAACGGGTTCCCATTTCTGACCCGCAGCCTGGCTCAACTGGTTGCAGGCATCCTGGAGGGCCTGTCGTCGGGCCTCATTCTCATCGGTACATGTCTCCCTCGAACGTGCCACAATGACTTGGACCCCAGGCCTCTCGCTCAGGTAACGGGCGAAATCCTCCAGCCACGGCTTTTCGCTGAACCGCACGTTGATGCCGCTCTGCTGCCCGCGGGCAAACGTCTTTGCCTCCAGGCCGCCGCTGCGAGCCTCGTCATGCGTGTTGCTGCCGCGCGCGTCGACGAAACGCAGGATGACCCCCGCCTCGTTGGGCTCGAGGTTACGCAAATCCGTTTCAGTGCTGCAGGCTACGCCCGCAAGGGCTTCTTCCATGGTTCTTGCGAACGCCGCGCAAAGCTCGCGATCGTGCTCTTCCTGAAAGAGAACGACCCTGCCAGGAAGCTCCCACTTGTCCGTGACCTTCCGCAGAGGCAGCTCCATGCGCGAGCCTAGGGACCGAGCGGCAGCAAGCCTCGATGGGTAGATGTCGGCCTCGAATTCGTTCTCGACCCCTTCCGACCAGATGGGCGAGACAGCCATCAGCGCGGTCCCCTGATCGGATTGGATTTTGACCGTGGCGGTTGGATACTCGTCCACAAGCGGTTCGTGAACCACGCGCCGGTGCGTGACAACGGGCACAACGACGAAGAATCCCACGACGAAAAGGATCACGCCGATCAGCACGCCGACACGGGCCTTGCGTGCCTTGCCTAACAGCAAGACCATGAGCACCACGAAGAGGAAGGCAAAGACAAATACCATAGGAAACATCACTACTCTGGTCATACGCTCACCCCCTGGTTCGGCATCGGCATCGGTGCAAAGACAGGTTGTCGACGGCGCGGCGGCCAGGCCAGCATCGCCAGAGAAACCACAATGATGACACCTCCAAAGGCCAACGTCGTAACATCGAGATGCTGTAGGAATTCCATGATCGTCGCCGGAGGGTTCTGCCTGATTTGATATGTGTTGAAGAGCTCATCAACCATGAACATCACGCCGCCCGCGACACCGCCAAGTCCGACCAGGGCCCGTAGGATGTGGGAGATTCCGTGGACACGTCGGCCAATGATGATGAACACTGCCCCTATGAGAAAAACGACTGTCCCGGCGGCTAGGCTTATGTTCTCCATGCCGCCGACCCAATTGGGCCCGAGGAAGCGTTCGATCTCAGACGCCAGCGAGGGATCGGGAAAGCCCAGAGAAACCACCGTGGGGACCTGAAGAGCAAGGACCATGCCGATCAGGAACGCCACAAACACCAGCAGATGGCCCAGCGCAGCGAGAAGACCGCTGAAGGGATGCCAGGGCTCGTACATGATCGTCCCCGTGCTGGCAAAGGAGGACGCAGACGCTGGCTGCTGAGCCGCGGGCTCAGGCTCTTCGACGACCTGTCGGAAGGGCTCAGGCTCTCTGCTTTTCGCTTCGGCCGGCGCAACCGGCGGTGCCGCCTGCGGCATTGGGGCGTGCCGTCCCGCAAAGGTGGCGGCACGGCGACTCCAGATCACCAGCGGCAGACCGTAGTTGTCGCAGAACTTGCCGGTGGCGATCCTGATGAGATCAATTAGCTGCCCGATCCCGAACAGGCCCCAGGTGAAAAGCCACAGGATGCCCGTGCCGACCTTCCCGACGTAGAATCGCTGCATGCCGGCCGCGGGCGCGAAAGGAATCATAAACGGAACGAGCGCCAGAAACAGTGCGACTCCTCTCTTGCGAGGGGAGACAGGGCCGGACGGCGGCACGGCGTAACGAGACGACTTCCGCCTCACCTCAGCCGCAT
>CAZGRF010000154.1:0-7942 GCA_964527825.1 uncultured Pirellulales bacterium | reverse complement strand
TATTGACCACGGCCCACGGAACTGTTCAGACGCCGGCCTTCATGCCGGTCGGCACCGCCGGTGCAGTCAAGGGCGTTACTCCCGACCAACTCCGGGAGACCGGGCCGGAGATGGTCCTCGCCAATACGTACCACCTCATGCTCAGACCGGGCGCCGATGTCGTCGAGAGACTCGGAGGTCTGCATCAGTTCATGGCTTGGGACGGCCCGATTCTCACCGACAGCGGCGGCTATCAGGTCTTCTCGCTCAGCGCGCTGACCCGAATCGATGACGAAGGCGTGGAATTCGCCAGCCACGTGGACGGCGCGAGGTTTCACCTGAATGCGGAGATCGCCATTGAGATCCAGAATCAACTCGGCGCCGATATCATCATGTGCTTCGACGAGTGCACCCCCTTTCCGGCCGAGCGCAGCCGCCTGGAGACTGCGGTCGCCCGGACCCTCGAATGGGCGAGGCGTTCCAAGGCAGCCCACAGGCGGTCCGACCAGTTACTGTTCGGCATCGTCCAGGGCGGCATCGACCTGGAATTGCGCCGATACTGTGCCGGCCAGATCGTCAATATCGGTTTTGACGGCTATGCCATCGGCGGCCTCAGCGTGGGCGAAGGCCACGACCGCATGATTCAGACCGCTGAGCATACCGCCGCCCTGCTGCCGGCCGACCGGCCTCGCTATCTCATGGGGGTTGGCATGCCGGCCGATATCATCGCGGCAGTCCGGGCCGGCGTGGACATGTTCGATTGCGTCCTGCCCACGCGAAACGGAAGGAATGCCTACGCTTTCACCCGGCACGGCGCGCTGCGACTTCGCAACAACACGCATATCAACTCAGGCGATCCTCTCGAAGCGGACTGCGACTGCTACACCTGTCGACACTTCACCAGAGGAGCAATCAGGCACTTCTTCAACTGCGGCGAAATGCTCGGCCCCATCCTGCTGTCGCTGCACAATCTGAGGTTCTACCAACGACTGATGTCCGACATCCGAGGACACATCGAGAGGAGCGACTTCGCCCGGTGGGCGTCGGATCAGCTTGGCGAACAGGCTGGTGTCCGATAAATTGGCCCTCGGGCCGGGTTTTCGACCGCCGAGTCCCATTTGAGTTTGACAATTCTCCTCCCGCTGTATACGCTCTCGCGAATATATCTGATGCCTTGAAAGGAACCGATCATGGAGTATACGTGGATATTGGCCCAGGCAGACGTGAATCAGGCTCCTTTGCGCGTCGGCCCGTCGTCCCCGGCCGGAGAAGGGCAGACCGCAACCAGCACCACCGTCGCACAAGACCCCAATGACTTGGGGTCAAGCGGACGCTCGGGATTCCCCGTACAGTTCATATTCCTGGCGCTGATATTCGTAGTTATGTACATGTTCATGCTGCGCGGGCCCCGCAAGCAGCAGCAGAAACACAAGCAGATGGTCCAGACGCTCGCGAAGAACGACCGGGTGCGGACCATCGGCGGGATACTCGGGACCGTCGTGGACATCAAGGGTGAAGAAGTCACGCTCAAGGTGGATGAGTCCAGTAACACCAAGATCAAGATTACCACGTCGGCGATTGGCCGAAACCTCACCCAGGAAGGCAAAGACTAGACCTTGGTCGCAGACGAGCGAAAAAAGACCAACTCCGCAGACTAACTGAGCAGGAAAACCTATGAGCAAGAATCTGGTGCCCAAGAGCATTCTGATCGTCATTCTGGTGGCTCTCGCCTTGTGGACGCTTTATCCTCCCAGCAAGACGCTGAAGCCGGGCATCGACCTGGCCGGCGGAACGAGTCTCATCTACGCCATTGACACCGAGGGCCTGAGTGCGGCTGAGGAGCAAGACCTCGCTCAGCGGATGATTACCGTCCTGCGACGGCGCATCGATCCGACCGACATCCAGAACCTGGTTTGGCGTCCGCAGGGCAATACGCGGTTCGAAATACAGATGCCGCTCGCCAGCAAGGAAACGCAGGCGCGGCGCGACGAATACGACGCCGCCTTGAGCACCTTGCTCGCCAAGAACGTCAACCCGGCGACGATCATGCGCGCCCTGCAGCAGCCGCCAGAACAGCGCAGCGAGGACTTCAAAACCTACGCCCAGAACGATCCCAATCGGCTGGAAATCCTCACCGAGTTGACCACCGTCTACGATGCGCGCGCCAAAGCGCAGGACCAGCGTGACACTCTGAGCGCCGCGCTCGCGAGCCTCAAGGAGAAGCTCTCGGCCGCCGGTGTCGATATGGATCGCGTCGAGGCCAACCGCCGCGATTGGATCAAGCTCGGCGACGAAGAGCTGGCCAAGACACTGAGCGACTTCCTGGGCTCCGAGACGCAGATCGGGATTCTGACGGAATACGTCAAGGCTTACCAGGAACAGACGGATGTCCTCGATCAGCTCACGACCCAAGGTGGCTTGAACGACCGCTATGAAGCAGCCAAACGCAAGCTGGACCAGCTCAATCTCACCGAGGACCAAACCGCTTATGCTCTCGAGCTTCCGGAGAAATCGCCCCAACGCGCCCAGCGTCTCGAAAGACTCAAGGCAGAGTTCCCGGACCGTGTCGCCGACATTGAGCGCGTCGTGGTGGCCTTCGATGCCTATCGTCCCTTCCAGGGTCAGCTCGATGACCCGCGCGACCTGCAGCGCATGCTCAAAGGCGCCGGCGTCCTGGAGTTTCGCGTTCTGCCCACCCAGGGACCGTCGGAGCTCAGCGCCGCCGAGATCGAGCGTTACGTCCAGACATTGACCGAGAAGGGTCCCAAGTACGGCTCGGACACCAACTATCTCTGGTGCGAGATAGAGAACATCAACGAATGGAACGTCCCGAACGTCGTTGTGGCTCCCTTCGGCGACAAGCACTACGTCCTGGCCAGCAACAGATCGGACGAAACCATGCTTCACGGCGGGGGCGCACGGGACTGGACGCTGGAGAAAGCTACACCCAGCACGGACAGCCTGGGACGCCGGGCCATCGGCTTCCGCCTTGACGACAAAGGCGGCTCGCTCTTCTACAATCTTACCAGGAAGAACCCCGGCCGGCCCCTGTGTATTCTGCTCGATGCGATGGCGATCTCCGCTCCGGAGATCAACCGGGAGAGGCCCATCGGCAGCGAAGGTATCATCACCGGCAGCTTCACCGCCACCGAAGTCAGTGACATGGTCAACAAGCTCAATGCAGGGTCTCTGCCCGGACGGCTGATCGAGCAACCCATTTCCGAGAAGACGATCGGGCCGTCCATCGGCGCCGACAACCGCGATCAGGGCATCAGGGCAGGGATCATTGGTCTCATCGTGGTGGTGGCGATCATGCTCGCCTATTATGTCCTCAGCGGGGGCATTGCCGATATCGCGCTGTTGTTGAACATTCTCTTCGTTCTGGCCGTCATGGCGGGACTGCGAGCGACGTTCACCTTGCCGGGTATCGCCGGTATCATTCTGACGATCGGCATGAGCGTGGACGCTAACGTGCTGATCTTCGAGAGAATCCGCGAAGAACAACAGAAAGGCTCGGGTCTGGCCATCGCCGTCAAGAACGGATATCAAAGGGCGTTTCGAGCCATCTTCGACTCCAACCTGACGACGTTCATCACGGCCGCCATCCTTTACTACGTCGCGTCGGAAGAAATCAAAGGGTTCGCCATCGTGCTGATGCTCGGCATCGCGTCGAGCATGTTCACGGCCCTTTTCGTCACACGCGTCGTTTTCGATTTCCTTGTCTCGAAGCGCGTCGTCAAGGACCATTTGTCCATGCTTCGTCTGATCCGGGACCCCAACGTGAACTGGATGAGCTTGCGAAAGGTGTTCTTCGCGCTCTCCGGCGCTCTCATCGTGCTCGGCTTGGTAGTGTTCTTCACTCGAGACAATACGAAGAACAACAAGTACGATATTGAGTTCACCGGCGGGACGAGCGTTCAGATCAACCTCAAGCCGAACGTGTCTCTCACCCGCCAGGACGTGCAGAGCCGCATCCAGGCCATTGGCAAGGACAATCCCGCTCTGCACGCCGCCAACGTGTACAGCCTGGGTGAGCCCATCGGCAAGGCCCCAAACGGAGAAGGCATCTTCAGGCAGTACGAGATCACCACAACAGCGACGAACATGACCAGCGACGTCATCACGTTTCCGCAGAGCGCCGCGCAGAGCGTCGACAGCATCATAGCCGCGATCAGGAAGACCGAGACGCAGCATCATCGGCAGTTGAGCAACCTGAACGTGACGCCGAGTCGCGACAAGACCGGCGCGTTTGTGGTTTCTACCAGCCGCGTCAATCCCTCGGTTATGCAGAGTATCCTGACCGAGGCCTTCCCTGACGCCAACGTCCCTGAGCCGCAAATCACTGAAGTGGTCAGCGACGCCGTCCGCAAGGCTTTCCAGGGCGAGCTGGAGGTCCAGCAGAACCTGGAGCCCACTATCGTTTCGCAGACTACGATCGACGAAACTCAGATCGACTCCTATCCGGAGCTGGCAACCTATGTCGGCGGCATCAAGGTCGAATGTAGTCTGGACCGGCCCGCGTCGCTCGATGAGATCGATCGGCGATTGAAGGACCTGCGTTTCAAGCCTGACACGCAAAACCTGGTGTGGTACCCTTACACTCTGTACGGGCCCAATCTGAAACCCGTCGATCCCAACCAGCCGCTCAACGCGTTCGTCTATGCCAGCGCGGCGCCGGAGGCGGGCCTCCGCGAACTCAGCGAAGAGGAATGGGACCGGTTCGCCGCCAATGAGAAGACGCGCGTCCTGGCCGCGACACAACTGGAGGCCTCGCTGCCGCGGGTCACTCAGATCGACGCTTCCGTTGGCTCCGAGCAGAAGACCCGCGCCCTGATCGCGATCTTCCTGTCGCTGTCGGCGATTGTAGGATACGTCTGGGTGCGATTCGGCAGCGCACGCTACGGTTTGGCAGCCATCGCTGCCTTGATTCACGACGTCACGATCACGCTGGGCGCGGTAACCGCCTGTACGTACATCGCCGGCACCGCGTTGGGGAACGCCTTGCTGATCGGGGACTTCAAGATCAACCTCGCGATGGTCGCGGCCTTCCTGACCCTGATCGGCTACTCGCTCAACGATACCATCGTGGTGTTCGACCGTATCCGCGAGAATCGGCACAAGGCACAGTTGACGGCGCAGACGATTACGAACAGCATCAACCAGACTCTGTCCAGGACTATCATGACCTCCTTCACGACGTTCATCGTCGTGCTGGTGATGTACGTCTGGGGCGGTCCGGGCCTGAGAGGATTTACATTCGCCATGGGCTTCGGCATTATCATTGGTACGTATTCGTCTATTGCCATCGCGTCCCCGTTGCTGCTGTTCGGCGTAAAGGCTCTGCAAGGCAAACAGAAGTAGTCGCCGACAAGGCGAGCTCGGCTGCGGCGGTCTGTAGAGTGGGCAAAGACTTCAAAACAGGACTGATCGGTGGTCTGGTTCTGGCAGTCGTGGCGCTAATCTGGGTGGCGACGCGGCCAAGTTTGACTCCCCAGGCCCGAATGCGCGGGCCGGCGACGGCCTCGTCACGAGATGGCGTGCAGCTCTCCCGGGCGAACATCCAGCCGCCGAATGACCGCCAGGAACCGCGCGAGGCCCTGCCGCCGGGCCTGATCCCCGCCGAGCCCGAGGCATCACGGAGGCCGACGGCCGCCCCGGACGCGGTTGACTCGAGCTCACCCATCGCGACCCAGCCCCAAGTCCCCGACCTGACGATCTACGAGCAAAAAGAGAAAATCAAGACAACCAAGTTCCATATCGTGCGCAGAGGTGAGACCCTGTCATCCATCGCGCAGCAGTACTATGGGGCCGCCAGCAGGTGGCAAAAGATCCGCGAGGCCAACCGGGACAACATCAAAGACGCCAACAAGATCACCCCCGGCACGAAGCTAATCATCCCCGATTGACTCTTGAGGGCCGTCAGGACTGGCTGCACGTCGGGGGTTCTGGCTTGCGGATTGAAGCAAGCTCAGGGTGTGAATCCCCAATCCACCATCCGCAATCAAACGCCAATCCGTGTGACAGGCGCCAAACCCAGAGGCACAGGGCTACAAGACTGGGGTGAATTCGGTTATCCTAACGAAGCCGCAGGTGCTAACAGCGATGCGTGAGGCATAAGAGAAGCCCCAGAGACAGGAAGGGCAGATGATGAAGACACAGAAGATCATGGCAGTGGTTGCGGCAGTGTTCGCGGCCGCCTGGGCCGTGGCGACTCCGCTCGACGATTACGTGGCCAGACCGGACACGAGCTACGAGTACAACGTGGTTCGAACCATCGACCATCCGCAGGGCAAGGTCTACGTCATCGACATGAAGTCTCAGACCTGGCGCAGCAAGGCAGAGGTCGACCGCACCCTTTGGCAGCACTGGCTGACTGTCATCGTGCCCAACGATGTCGCCTTCGACACCGCGCTACTATGGATCAACGGCGGCAGCAACCGACTCTCCGCCCCGTCTCGCCCGGACGGCATGCTCACTGAGGTCGCGCTGCAAAGCAAGACTGTCGTTGCCGATCTGAAGATGGTGCCGAACCAACCCTTGGTCTTTGTCGACGATCCCGGCCGCGAGCGCTACGAGGACGCCATCATCGCCTACACTTTCGATAAATTCCTCAAGAGCGAGGACCCGAACTGGCCGCTGCTATTGCCGATGGTCAAGAGCGCCGTCCGCGCCATGGATACCGTCCAAAGCCACGTTGCCAAGGCGACCAGCGGCAAGCTCGGAATCGACAGCTTCGTCGTTTCCGGGGCCTCGAAACGCGGCTGGACAACCTGGCTGACCGCTGCCGTGGACAAGCGTGTCCGCGCTATCGCTCCGGTGGTCATCGACGTGCTCAACATGGGTCCCCAGATGCGTCACCACTTCGCCGCCTACGGGTTCTACTCCCCAGCCGTCGGTGACTACGAACAGATGAAGGTTCTCGACCGTCTCGACGAGCGGGGCGGCAGCGAGATTCGCAACTTCGTAGACCCCTACGCATATCGCGACCGCTACACGCTGGCCAAGTTCGTCATCAACTCGGCGGGCGATCAGTTCTTCCTGCCCGACTCAGCCCAGTTCTATTTCAACGATCTGCCGGGCGAGAAGTACTTGCTCTACTGCGCCAACACCGACCACGGCCTCGATGGCTCCGAGGCCGACAAGGCCCTGCTGGCCTGGTATATGGCCGTCTTAGCCGGTCGCAGCCGGCCCGAGTTCTCGTGGGAGGTGACTGAGGCTGGCCGTATGGTCGTCACGACGCGGACGCAACCGCAGCAGGTCACGCTCTGGACAGCCACGAATCCTGACGCGCGCGATTTCCGGCTGGAGACCATCGGCAAGGCATGGCGAAGCACGCCGCTGGCCGCACAGGACCCGGGCCGCTACGTTGCGAAGGTGCCGGCACCGGATAAAGGCTGGAGCGCCTATTTCGTGGAGCTGCACTTCGATTCCGGCACACCACTGCCCTGGCGTTTCAGCACGGAAGTGCGGGTCGTCCCCGACACCCTGCCCTATGCTGACAAGCTGAAACGCGCCGCGAAGTAGAACACACGAAACGCAAGTCGCGATCGGCAACAAGAAATCGCTTGCACAACGTCCAACACTACGTCATGCCGAAGGCCACGTGCCAAACGAAGGCGACATCGGCCCCGCAACGCGGAACGTGACTATTCAGCTTTCTTCTGGAAGGCGATACGCTCGGTGCCCGATACAAGGAAGAGGGTCCCGGACTCGTCGATCGTGCCGGTTAGCATCTCGCCGGCCACACTGACGGCAATCCGATCGCCCTCCATTGACCAGTGTCCACCTTTCCGACTGGTAATGCGCCCATTCTCGATCTCAAGAACCTGAACGCGGTCTGGATGCTCAATAGCCACTCGGACAGCTTCGCCGTCTATGGAGGCTTCCCACTGGCCCAAGTACTGTGTCCGCAGGCTGGGTGGGTGGAGGGTCTGTTTCACCGTCACCAATTGGGCGATCCCCA
>CAZGRF010000153.1:0-8033 GCA_964527825.1 uncultured Pirellulales bacterium | reverse complement strand
GTCTCGAAGAGCGCCTCGACGCGCAGCGCGATGCGGGCCGAATCCGAAGGCGAGTAGTCCGTCTCGATCCGCAGGTACGGCAACCCCAACTCTTCCTCCACGAACCGTTTGACGCGATGCGATTCCACATCGTAGGTCAAGCACGCCTGCCAGATCAGATCGATGACGCATTGCGGGCGGTACGCCTCGGCCATCTGACGAAGCAAGTCGAGGCGAGCGTCGTTTCGCGTCATGACCGAGCAGGGAATCTGGAAGTACTTCTGCGCCAAGGCCAGCATCGGGTCTTCAACAGACCCGTCCACGTCGTCCCAAATCGGCTTGAGTCCCGTGCAGTTTTCCATACACACCGTCAGCCCGCCGGAGGATTCGACGATATCCAGCACGCGCTCGGCCCCGTGGACGATGGGCACACCCGTCATCAGTACGTGAACCGCGTGGTTCGTCGAACCGGACGGCTTGTCCCGGAACAGCCGCAGGGCCTCGGCGTACTGCCGGAGATCGGCATCGATCCCGGAGATGCTGCTCTTGAAGTCCAGCAACTGCCTTCCGGTGAACGGCGGCGGGTCGGACTTCATCAGCTCGGCCAGTTCCCGCCGCAACTGCCGCTCGCGGTTCATCGTGCGGATGGCCTGGCGGATCTTCTCGTCGGTGATCTTCACGCCGAAGCGCCCTTCGAGTTCGGCGCGGAGCTTGCGCAGCTCCTTGACCCAATGATCGAACGCGTCACTGTCACCCTGCTTCTGCGGCAGCTCCAGCACCACCATCGGCTTCGTCTCGGCCAAGAGCTCGTACATCTTCTTCTTGCCATCGCAGGTCGTCTCCGCGACGAGCAGGTCGGCCATTTCCAGAAAGGGGTTGCTCTTCTTGACGCTATAGCCATAGGTCGATTTGATCAGCGGACACAGATTGGCCGGCAGGTGTTCCTCGGCCGGTCCGATGGTTTCCGCCGAGCCGCCGCACAGGCACACAGGCACGGCGTCCGCGGCCATAATCAACTCACGCGGCGTATACTCGCACATGATGCCGACGATGCGCTTGCCTTGGGCCTTCGCCGCGACGGCGTACTGATAGCAGTTGGGAATCATGTTCTTGAACCAGGCTACTGGACCATTAGGAGCGTCGGACTTGGTCTGTGCGGACTCGCACGTATTCGGCCTTGGTTTCTCCGGTCTCTTGCCGCAACATTCAGCCATTGTCTTCTCCTGGCGTTCGGACGCAAGATGTTGCGTCTCTACTGCGATTTCTTGCGGGCCACAAACAGTCCTTGCGCGATCTTCCCGGCGTGGGCCAATTCTTGCATGAACTTCATCTCCACGCCCATCGCCTGCATCAGGTCCATGTCGAAGCCGATGATCTTCAACGCGTCATACGTGAGCTGCATGTTCAGCATGTTGAGGTACAGATCCACGTAGGGCGCGAATCGTCCGGTGTCGTGCGCAGCGGTGACTTTGCAGCCGTTCGCTTCCAACAGAGCACGGTAGCCCTCAATGTCCTGCACGTTCGGGAACTTCATGAAACGCAGGAAACGCTCCGCCTCCTGCTGCGTCAATCCGGTCGGGCCTTCGACCCAATCGGTGAAGGCGATGGTCCCGCCCGGCTTGACGATGCGCGCCGCCTCTGCGATAAGCTTGGCTTTGTCCACCACGTAGCACCAAGCGTCCTCGCCCCAGACAAAATCCGCGCCGCCGTCGGGCAGGCCGCTATCACACACGTCCGCCAACGTACACTCGATCCGGCCGGCGACGCCGGGCTCCCGGCACCGCTGCCGACAGCGCGCGATGACCGTCTCTGTCGCGTCGACGCCGTGCATGCTCGCGACGTTGCGGAAGCGCACGAGGAACCGCATGCCCGCCCCATTACAGCAGCACAGATCGACGCCCTTGCTGCCGGCCGCAATCCCCGCCTTCTCGGCGAGGTCCATTGAGGAAGCGAAGCCCCCGATGTGAATCTGCTCGCCCATGATTAGTTCCCACAGATCCCCTTCAGGCCCGCTGTACACAGCTTGCACGTCTCTCAAGCCGATATTGTCAGTGCTCTTCATGTTGGATGTCCCTTCAAATCCCGGTTCTGCCCAACCGCGCTGCGCTTCGTAGCAGGGTCGCGATCACTCCTGCCCGTCGGCAATGAGTCGGCCCGCGTTCGGCCCACGCGAGGCATCGTAGACTTCGGTGATCTTGACGACGATGACCCCCTTGAAATTCTTGTCGGGCTTTTTCTTGTGCAGGTTCTCGTTGGCCAATTCGTAAGCGGCGCCGCTGGTCTTGTACCGTGCGACGCCCTTGAACTTATACGAGCGATCCGCTTGCTCGTCCCACACGCAAAATGACACCTGGCCGGTCTCTTCCACATTCTGACGCGTGGCTTTCATGAAGACGTCACCGACAACCAACTCGTCCTCACTGAGCCACCAATACTGCAACATGTACACCACATTCGGAGCACCGTATTTCGAACACGTAGCGAACGCCATGAGCGTCTGTCGGTCCAGGATTGTCTTGGGTTCTTCCGGAATCACCATCGGTCGTGGCTCCTTTCTTGTCGGGCACTTGACGGGGTGCCGCATTTGTGAGAGTTCCTCTTCGTTCGGATCAATCCTTCATTCCTCTCAATCGAGACCGGTGGAAAGAGAGTGTCGCACATCAAGAAACAACTCCGTGAAACGCCTGGTGTCTCTATCCCTCGGTCGCGGCAGCTCAATGCTGAACTGGCGGACGACCCGGCCTGGAGGCCCGCCGAAGACCACCACGCGGCTGCCCAGCAGGATGGCCTCGTCAATGTTGTGCGTCACGAACAAGATCGTCATGCCTCGATCCTGCCAGAGATCGACCAGCATTTGCTGCAATTCGGTACGGGTGGCGTCGTCGACTGCTCCGAACGGTTCATCCATCAACAACAACGCCGGCTCGATGGCCAGTGCCTGGGCGATGGCCGCCCGCTGGCGCATGCCGCCGGACAGCTCGTGCGGGCGGGCCTTCTCGAAGCCCGCCAAGCCGACCCGAGCCAGCAATTCTGTCGCCTGGGTCCGCCTTTGCCGCCGGGGGACACCGCGCATCTGCAGGCCAAAAGCAACGTTCGCCAACGTCGTTCGCCACGGAAAGAGCGTGTAATGCTGGAACACGTAGGCCACGTTTCGGCCGAGCCGCACGCCTGGACCGCGATACACATGTCCCTCTTCAGGTTCGGTGATTCCCGCCGCGATGTCCAGCAGCGTGGTCTTGCCACACCCGGTGGGGCCGACGAGCGTCACGAACTCGCCGCACCGAATTGCCAGATCGATCCTTTCGAGTGCGGTGACCTTGGCGCCCGAGTCGGCGTGGAAGGTCTTCCCGACGCGGTCCAGCTCCAGGATCGTGCCGCTCGTATTCCCGTCAGCCCTGACGATTTCTACCGGCATCAGGTCAGACCTCCTTTCCCTTCCAACTGACGAAATGCCGCATCAGACGTCGCATCGCGAAGTTCAGCAGCGCACCGACACCGCCGATGATGAACATCGCAGCAATGACCAGATCCATAGCGGCGTTGTCCGCCGCATACATCAGCAGATAACCAATGCCGCTGTCGCTGCCGATCATCATCTCGGCCGCGATGATGACAAACCAGCACAGCCCCAGCCCCTGGCGCAACCCTGTGAGGATTTCCGGCATGGCCGCCGGCAGATAAACGTGCCGGAAGACCTGCGCGCGCGACGCGCCCAGCGTGCGCGCGAGCAGGACGTAGCTGCGTCGCAAGCCCGTGACCCCGTCGAGCGTGTTCGTCAAGATGGGGAAGAAGCCGCCGACGAAGATGACGAAGATCATCCCAAGTTGAATCTGGTCCCACACCGTCCGTGTGTAGGCCAGGCCGAACAACTGCGGCAGGGTCCTCAGCTTGAAGACAGCAATCGCGAACGGCAGCCACGCAATGGGGCACAACGGCCGCAGAATCTCGATCATCGGCTCGATCGTCCGGCGGAGGGACCCCACCGAGCCCATGAGCACACCCAACACGACGCCGACGCCGGCCGCCAGGACGAAGCCGATCAGCACCCGCAAGAGACTGATCAGAGCGTTGCCCAGAAGTGAGCCGGAAGCGTAGTGCGTTCGGAGAGGGTGCGCGAGTTGGCTCAGCACCCGCGTCACCGGCGGAAAGATCCAGGGCCGGTCCAGCCGTATAGCCGCCAGTTGCCAGATCAGCAACAGTATAAGCAGCGGAGCAGCGGCCGTCAGAAGCGCAAGAAGTCGCGTGCCCCGATTACGCGTATGTTCAGCGGTTCCCAAGTCTCTGCCTAGCCTTTTCAAGAAGTGAGAAATCGTAGGCAACCTCTGCCACTTCTGCCGCGGTCTTGTCCTTCAAGCGATCTCGAAAGACACCGAGACCGTTCATCACAGCCGCCCACTGGCCCATGGCCTCATGCCATTGCTCGGAGGGATCCATGGCATAGCCACTGGTGGGAATGCTCATCCGCTCGACGGTCTCGCTCGTGCCGATCCATCGCACAGCCGCGGCCACTGTCATGTCGAGGTCACTGTTGATCGTGCCGGTGGCCTCCAGAAACAGGGCGAGGAGGTCGATGATGGCCTCGGGTTTCTGGGCGATGACGTCGGTCCGAGCGGCAATGCAACAACACGGATGGTTGCGGAAGGTCCCCGGCGGCAAATCCTCGAGATCACAGACCACGCGTCCCATGCCCTTCTCGACGGCAATGGCAGGGAACGGGTTGTTGCCGGCATAGCCATCGATCAATCCTCCCGACAGCGCCACATTCAGCTTGCCGCCGCCCTTGACGTCTACCATGTGCACCTTGATTCCCGCCTGCGAAGGGTCGCCACCAAAAGGAATGCCCTCATGTCGCAGGGCCTCTTCGAAGATGACTTTGGCGCAGGCGACGGGGCTCTTGTAGCCGATGCGAAGGGGCTTGTCGGCCGCCTTGGCCGCAGCGACGAACTCAGGCCAGGTCTTGGCGGGAAGGTCAGGCCGCACCACGAACATGTCCCCCTTGAAATGCAGCGGGGCGATCAGCTTGATCGGCGCGCCGCTGTCGATGCTGGCAAGCACGGGCGCCACGCCACCGAAGCCAACGTCGATGACGCCCTGCGCCAGCGCGGTGGGCATCTGCGCGCCGCCGCCGACCTTCACGATCTCCACATCCGCAATCGGCTTGTTGCCTTCTGAGAGCCGGTAGAACTTGCGATCCTCGACCACGTTCACATCAATGCCTGTTTTGGCGCGATAGTCGCCCGCGCAATCCAGCGCGACATACAGTGCGGTGTGATGGTCGTGGCCGACATGCCCGACCTTGATAGTCACCGCTTCATCGGACTCCGTTACGTTCGGGTCCTTCTGTTTGCATCCGCTGGGCAGCAACACAGAGACCAACACACACACAGCCCAAAAGACCCGCTCTTTCATGACATGGTCCTTTCAATGCCAGGTGACGGACAAGTCTGAACAAGGCCTTGTCTGCGTTACCATCTGCGGAAGAGCTTCATCACGACGCCGACGCGGTCCCGGTCGGTGAATGTCGAATCGATGTTGATGGTCGCACCGAGCTTGAACGTCCAGCCTTTGGCGAATCGCCAGACAAATCCGGGCACGACGTCATGCTGACGCCCTGAGCCTTCCTTGTCCAGGTAGTTGTATTCCACCGCCGGCCAGAGCTTCTGGCACACGTGGAACCACACGGCGGCGTTGAATTCGGTGAAATCCGGTGCGTCGTCCAGGCCCCAGGCGTAGCCGGGGTTGACGTGCAGCGAGAACTTTTCCCAGGCCTTCGAGATTTCCGTCGTCAGCTTGATCGAGCCGTCGTCGGTGCCCAGCTTGCGAGCGCCGTCGCCGTTGGGAAAATAGTACCAGACGTCGAAGGCCACGGCCGGCCTGGTGTTCGTCTCGCTGATGACCTTCCACTTCTCGAACGCGTACACATTCGCGAATCCATCGTGGTCGTTTTCGTTGCCCAGGATATCGAAATCGTTGAACCAATAGGGAATGCCCACGGCGATATGGTGATTCTTCGCCCAGCCGTACTTCAGGCAAAGCGTCGCGGCCAGTCGCTCCTTGTCTTGCCCCGCCGGCCTGTCCGCATACGTACCGTCCGCACCTTTGACCTGGTCCCAGTCGAAGTGCTGGAGCTTCAGTGCGGCCGACAAATGCCCCTTGCCTACGGTGTTCGCCGTGCGGGTCTTGGTGATGAAGCTCATAGGATACTTGCCGACCCAGGGATCCAACTCGGCCGCGATAGAGGGTCCCGCGCAAACCAGTAGAACCACACTCGCCCCCACAATGTGTGCTGCGCTCGCTTTTCCCACGTTGTGTTCCTTCCCCTTACCGTTGTTGTCTCCAACCAACAAAAAAGGCGGGCCAGAATCGTCTCTGGACCCGCCGGTACACGCTCGCGCAATGCTGTTACTGCTCGATGGAGTGCCACCTCCTTTCGTGGGCGACTTCAAAGGGCCCCAGGTCCATCTCGATCTGCACCTGGAACCGGCCCTTGAAACCCTCTGGCACTCGCCACGAGTACCGGCAAACGCCACCTCAGCCATATTGGAATCGGTCGTCGACCAACACAGTTCCTTCCTCATCTACGATTCTAAATGCGGGCTCCGGCGCGCGCTTATGGTTATGCCGGAAGCCAATATCGTATTCTTCCCCTCCACAACCAACGATGGCCGGTGCGATGGACACCGCCCGGGGACCGCTCTTCTCGACGTCCGCCCGGATCACAAAAGGCGGTCCGACACGGATCGAGGTCGTCTGCCCCGGTTCAATCGCAAAAAAATCACAGCCAGGCATGCGCCATGGGCGGTCGAGAGGCAGGGACAAGAGCGAGTTGAACAGGCCGTCGTGGTCCCCGTCCACCACCGCGACTCGATACGCCTGTCCGGCCAGAAGCAGCTTGCCCGTGCGGAAGGAGGCAGGGTACGGGATCAATAGCGCGCGGGCGTCCTCACGGAAACAATTCACATAGAACGCGCCGTCGGTCTTGGCGGCGCTATCGCCGGAAACCAGGGAGATCGGCCCAAACTGCTGCCTTCTGCTGCTTACCGGTGTTTCTTCGCTCACTTTGGCGGTGAGGCATCGCTCCTCTGAGAGGACGCCGTCGCCATCGGTGTCGATGCACAAACGCACCAGCTTCTGGGAGAAGTCGGCAGCCATCAGGACCGGCTTCTTCCCACTCTTGATCTCATAGTAGCGTGGTTCCCCAAAACCGGTGGGAACGTCCTGCACACGGTCCGGCCTGGCCTCCAGAGGGCGTATGAGCTGAAAGGCCAACCCCATCAATTGACTTTCAGGGTCGGCCTTCTTGCGGACGAGCTTGCACCGGCCCTCTTCGATCCGCTCGGGCATCAAGACGAGCACCAGCAGGACGACCGCAACCACGATCGCCACTGCCGCAACTATCCTGGTCCGTCGTCCTGTGCTCATGCTGTCTCTCTATATCGAATGCCACGTTTCGTCGCGCTCGCGCTCGAACGGTCCCAGGTCAAGTTCCACTTTGACCTGATACGGCCCCTTGAAACTCTTCGGCACTCGCCACGAGTACCGGCACGTTCCACCTCAACCATAGGCGAACTGCCCCGAGGCAAGCACATTTCCGTTCTCATCGAGAATTCTCACTTTGGGCGGAGGTATCCTGCTGCCGTTCCTTCGAATTACGTTGTCATATCTCTCGCCCGCTCGGCCGAGAATCTGCAGTTCGACGTACCCTTTGCCGCCACCGACGTCGGCTTTCGGTGCAATCCGGAATGGCGGTCCCACCGCCAGCGAGGTCGTGCGGCCGGGCGCCACTTTGATCCTGGCAAGGTCGCCCCAAGGACCGCTGCTGGTGAGCTTCCAGGTGTCGCCGTCGGCGTGCTTCATTATCGTAAGACTCTGTGGCGTGTAGACACGGGCGGGCAGTCCCAGGGGGTCTTGGAGCGACGTCACGGTCACCTGGCCAAAGAAGGCACGCTGCAATCTCAACTCGACTCCGGGGGTCTCGATCTTGATGCAGCCCGTCTGCCGGAAGACGAAATAGCACACGAGCAGGGCTGCGACAATGATCGCGATGGAAATCA
>CAZGRF010000152.1:0-8076 GCA_964527825.1 uncultured Pirellulales bacterium | reverse complement strand
TAACCTCCTGCCTATAATATCATCACCCCACTCACGGAAAGCCTGCGACAACCGCTGCTTGTTTGCAACCTCCAGTTGAAGGATTTAGCCCAGAATCACCACTGTACTCTATTAAAATAGCCAATTTTTTGCAAGAGAAAAATTGCCCCCCAGTCTCCTTAGCCGATAAAATCAAGCCTTTTGCGAACGCAACGACTACTTGCATCGGAAGCGGTCCAAGATTGGACCGACCGAAAAACCAGCGACTCTGGACAACGTAGGGAGTGCACATCAGAATAAGAGCAACAAAGCAGGCAATATGGCCCAGAAGAACCTCATCTTGGCGTTGGAGACATCGAGCCGCATCGGCTCGGTAGCATTAGCCGTCGAACACGAGTTGTTGGACCAATCCACCTTCTCAGCTCCCTTGCGCCACAGCACCGAGATATTCCCCGCCATCGCCCGCCTCTTGGACCCGCTTGGCCGGACCCCCACAGAGATCAGCCAAGTGCACATCTCCGTCGGTCCAGGCAGCTTCACCGGGTTGCGCATCGCGGTGACAATCGCCAAGAGCATGTACCTGGCGAACCGCGCGAAGATCATCACGGTGGACTCTCTCGACGTCATTGCCACCAACGTGGATGACGCATCACACACGGCTTTGTTTCACAATGCGGCGGCGGAAAATTCCGGGATTCAGCGCATCGCCACGGTCCTCGACGCCAAGCGCGGCCAGTTCTTCGTCGCGGCGTACGAACGCGTTCGCGCCAAACAGGCGGATCAGCACAGTCATTGCGCCGAGAACGTTGGCTATCGGATCCCCGGCCCCGGCAACGGCCTCTGGCGCAAGGTCCTTCCCGATTGCCTCTTGAGCGCGCCGGCCCTGCTCGACAAGTTCGCGACGGAGGCCTGCCCTCTGCACCTGCTTGGGGACGGCCTACTCTATCACCGCGACAGCTTCAGCAACGATGGCACGCACGTCATGGACCCGGCCTATTGGAGCCCGGGTGCGGCTAATGTCCACCGCCTCGGTTACCAAAAGGCTCAGGCAGGCGCGTTCTCCGACCCGCTGACTTTGGTCCCTTTCTATCTGCGCGCGCCCCAGGTTACTCTGCGGAGCAAGCCCTGAGCCGCACCGGGCTTGGCTCTGCGGTCTGCGCCCGGCATGATCGCCCACAACAAAATAAGCGAGATATTCGTTTCCCTGTGGCCTCTTTTCTGGTATACGCAACCGTGTAACGGTGGGCACCCTCCGAAGATACGTTCGGTGGCGGCGCCACGAGGGCCGGTGTTGGCCGGAACGCGTCTGCAGACTCTTGAATTTCTGAAGAAAGGATCGCGGCATGAACATCTATGTGGGAAATCTCTCCCCCGAAACCACGGAAGACGATCTGCGGGAGGCCTTCGTCGCCTTCGGGGAGGTTGCGACGATCAAGATCGTTCGCGATGGCGCCACCGGCGAATCGAGGGGGTTTGGCTTCGTGACGATGCCGGCCGAGCAGGAAGCGAAAGAGGCCGTGAGCGAAATGAACGGCAAGGAACTCAAAGGCAGCGAAATCAAGGTGGAGCCAGGCCGGACGCGGCCTGCCTCGCCTGGGTTCGGCGGCAAAGGACCGGGCGGGCCGCGCGGAGGCGGACGTCCCCGTGGCGGCCGACCCGGCGGCCGACCCGGCGGCCGACCCGGTCGGCCGGGTGGATCCGGCGGACACGGCGGTCAAGGGCGAGGGCCGTCGCGAGGCGGAGACCGACGCTACTGATAGATAGCGGTCGCTGCGTGCTGTTTGCTGCCCGTTGCGGCTTTGCCGAATAGCGGCCCGCGTAGGGCGGCGTTCTCGGTATTGCGCCACGCTATTGGCGAAGAAGGTAGAGGTATGCGCCCGCCGAGGCCAGGAAACTGAGGGGTACGGTCGGTTTGTCGTGGTAACAGTCCCAGTTTCGTTGGCCTCCGCGTAGCTCTCAAGGTGTCCACAGACCTCCCGGCTGCCTAGCAGAAGCGACCGGCGACACGCCCTCGGCTGCGTCTGCTACTCAGCTTGTCATCCGTAACGTACATGACACACCAACCGGGACGCATCGCCGTCGCCTACAAGGTAAGCCATGATGATTGTCGTCCCGGCTCGCCGCTCCGCCAATGGGCGTATCCCACCCCCCGCAGAGCAAATGACTCGCCCGCTTACAGCAATTCCCACCCCCCGGTCCCACCACTGCGGTAGGTGCCCCCCCGGAGAGACAGAGCGTCGGGCAACGCTATTCGCGCGCGTTCATCACCTCAAACAGTGAGAACAGGCGCAAGTCTGCGTCGCGGGTATAGATGCGTATGCCTCTATGCTCCGCTATGAGGATCGTTGCACGCGGCGGCAGGCGTTGTCCACGCCTTTGACGATGCCCTGGATGGCCTTAGGATTCCTCTCGAAGGCGCACAACAGGAGGGCCTGGATCGGCCGGAACTGCTGGCGTTTGTGCAATCTGCTAGCGCGTCAAACGTGAGCGACCCCGCGGCGTTCGGGTGCGCGGGCTCCTGCTTGGCGCCGGCGCAGGCCAGCGATCCTTCGTCGGATTCCGGCTGAACTCCAGGAGGTTCGCTTCCAGAGACCCGCCACCCAATAGTCTCGGACCATCGAGTCTGCGCGGACGCAGGACGGCGAAGCCGCTGCCGCACGGGCAGACGCCACACACCAGTCGCATGTCCCCGTCCTGCAAGGGGTCCATGAGCAGAAGGGGCAGGACTTCTCTTTCCAACATCTCCGCCTCGCTTCCGGCTAATCCCAGTCCGTTCGGGTCTAATTCATAATTGACCGTGCGCCCTGCGCACCCTGCAACCAGCGGATGGTCGATCCGCATGACCTGCGCCTCGCCGGCCTGCGACAGCGCATTGTCTTTTCGCAACCCCCCAAAGCCGAATAGTGACACCAGGTCCGTCTCGACCCACAGCACCTTCCCGCGATTGACCCACTGGCGCAGGTCATTTCGCGTCTCGGTGTCAATCTCGTCCCGACACAGAGCAACCCACAGGATGCCATTTGCACCGCCCTCAGACAACGCCTGTTTTAGATCCGCAGTGTCCGTTATGCGAGCCGGCAGCCCGGGCAACTCCTGCTGGCGCACCGTCGAAGGCAAGGGCAAATCCGGGGGCTCATACATCTGACGGTTCTGCCGGGCGCCGGGCGGCGTGGCTGATCCGCTCGTCCCTGTCTCCGGCCGCAGTAGCGGACCTCTTGAAACTGCGGTCCCACTGGACTCGGGAGCGCCAGGAATCCGCCGGCCCAGGCAAAACAACTGGAAATTGAGCCAGAACCGCGCCCCATCATATTTCGTGTTATCCACAGTCTTGACGTCGCTGACATATCCGTTGCCATACGGGATCAAGGACCAGTATGTGTACCTTTCCTCGTTGTAGCTGGCCGTCAGCAGCGGAATCACGTTAGCGGTGGGATGGCTCAAGTTGCAGGCCGCCGGACGGTTCTTGCTCACGACCACCCGCTCACAGCCTGACAAGATGGGACACAATTCGGGTGTGACAGCCGCGCGGCATTCCTGCGCCCCCGCCGGAGTCCAGTAGGTGGCCCCCGACTGCACCCCGAACAACGAAAGAACATCGTTGTTCGCCCAGAGAAAACCACCATTGCCCACCCATTGCCGGAGTATTTCGGTCTCGTCCGAGTTAAACTTGTCCAGAGTGCATCCATCGGTGACACGGATGACATGCACCGTGTCAGGGCCGCCGGCCAAGGTCCTCAGGGTCGCCGGCATCGTCAGGTCATGAATGTTCAGTTCTTTGCTGATTTCCTTTGCCAGCGTCTCGAACTCCGGCGGCAGAGTCCCGATTCCCGTGCCGACGCGCCACTGGGCCCGGCTCTCCTCAATCTGGAGCCTCAGAGATGTTTCAGGAACGGCGGCCAGCAACAGACCCGTCAGATCGAGGGCCTTGTCCTGCTGGTTGTTCTGGGCCAATCGCTTTGCCAACTCAAATGTGCGGACATCCAATTCGGGTGTCTGCGCCCATCTCTCCAGAAGCTCCTTGGCCGCGGAGAGACCGATGGTCAGACAGGCCTGGCTTCTGGCGCGATACCAGGTTCCTTGACGGTCAAAGATGGCGACCGCGTCCTTGAGGACCGTCAACTGGACCTCGGCTCGATCCGGACTGTCGGGGAACTTGCTCAAGAACAGTTGGCACCGTGTCATTTTGTCATCGCTGGCGTCCATCAGCCGCATCATCAGCAACATGTGCTCTTGCGTCGCGGCTGCTTTCGGATTGAGGGCCAAGACGCTGTCGAGGACCTGTTTGGCCTCTGCACGACGGCCGGCCTCGTACTGCGACACGGCTCTGCCCATGAGCTCCGACGAGATCAATTCAGCCAGCGCCGGCCGTTGCCTGGCCCAGCCCTGCAACATCGACAGAACTGTCCGAAGGTCTTGTTGAGGGCCGGACGAGTCGCGCAGGGCCCACTCCACAATCCGCTCCCCAAGGGAAGGGTCCCACTCAAGAATCTGCGACACGACCTCTTGATTGCCCAGAAGTCCCGATACGCCGGCGCCGCCTGAGGAAACCACCGAGTTCATCAGCTCGGCCGCGAGCGCCGGCTTCTCGGCCAGATTCAGGTCCGCCCTCAGTCGCGCCAGCGCCAGAGTCCGACGGAGACTGTCTGTCGTGCCGGCAGGTATTCTGGCCGCCGCGGCAGCGACGTCCTGACGAGCCGTCTCCAACTTGCCCGGCTTCGCCGTCAGCACTCGGCTCAGGTTATCTCGGGCCGATTCCAGCGAAACGCCGGCCATCCCGAAACGCATCATGCCGCCGCGGGCGGTGGCATCGTGCGTGACATACTGGTTGATCTGCGCCAGCGCCAGCAGATAGCGCGCATCATGATCGAGCGGCTTGCGAACGAGATAGGCCTCCAACTGCTCGCCAGCCTCCGAGTAGAGACCGGCAGCGATGAGCTTTCGCGCCTGGCGTAATTCCGGCGGCCCCATCACGATGGAATATGCCGTGATGCCGGCCCCAATGAGAACCACAACGAGAACAGCAGCCGCGGCTATCCGCGTGACACGTTTCTTGGCCGCGGCCCGTTGCCGGGCAAGCTCTCCGGCAAAGGGCTCGATCTCCCCGAGGGGTTGCCAGCCGTCCATGCCCCGCTGCCAACATAACGTCGCTCCGCTGCACTGCCCGGACCTTAGCTGCTCGACTATCGTCGTGGCCGTATGAGGTCCTGCCGGCTGTCCATTTTCGTCCGGAAGATACCAGACAGCCTCATTGCCTTGCATGCTCTGCCTCCAAACATCGTGGAGCATCACCGCGTCGGCGATACCCGTCTACTGATTGTCATCCTGCTTATCAGCGTGTCGAAGCGCCTCGATCCGCTCGAGATCCCGGCGCAGCGACTCGATAGACGCATCCTCGGCTCGGATCTGCTGCACTTTGTCGGCATAGGGCTCTTGCGACAGCCGCTCGATGTCACTCTCGTGCGTGTACACCATCTCGCCGAGTTCAGAGAGCAATTGCTGCCTGCGCTTCTCCTGCCGACTGATGGACATCTTCAGTGACACCGCTTTGGCCTTCCTGCGGGTCAGACTCATTGCCTTGCTGAAGGCTCGGCCCAAGTCGTCAAAACCCTGCGGCGCGGTCTGCTCTGGGACCGCTTCACCCGGCACGCCGGCAAATACCTCGCTGAACGGCTCTACCTCAGCCAGCGGTCTCCAACCCTCCATCCCCTCGCACCAGCAGAGTGTCGTCCCCGCCAGAGCGCCGTCTTTGCACCGCCCCAAGACGTCGGCCGCCGCAAACGGCCCGGTTGGCTGCTGGTCCTGGCCCGCCAGGTACCACACCGCCTCTTCTGTTGTCATGATGAGTCTCCCACCCGCCAGTAGAGCCGCTCCTCTACCGACGCGTCCGTGCAGCCGAGCCGGGCGGCGCGCCCAATCCGCGACGCAAGGCATCCCTATAATAGCCGGTAAACGAACCGGTCCAGTATGCTAGCAGGTACCCGATGACAACCAGCGCGATGAAGACGATGCCGATCGCTCGCAGCCGAGTCGGCGTGTCAGGCTCCAACACGGCGCTCACCAGAACCACCGGCGGTATACATTCACCGCCGTTCACCCAGAGGGTGCCCAACAAACACGCAAAGACCAGGCTGCCTAGCGCCAGAATAATCACTATGCCCATCAAGGCACTTGTGACAAGGTGGACAAGTAGCCGCGAGGTGTCACGGCGAACACAGTGCAGGAGTCGGCGCACGGCCTGCGACGCACCGATGTTATTCTCCCCGGCAATGGCAATCGGGACCAGGACCACAACGGTGTAGGCAATCGCCATACCCATGTTGATGGCAAACTGAGGCAGAAGCAACAGCGCGGCAAGAGCGGAGCCGGCCTCCCCACTGCGATCCAAAAACATGATGGGTCGGTTCACCACGAACAAAACCCCCAGGAGCACGACACCAAAGAGCACCGTGCCGCTAAACAGCGGGACGAACCTTCTCACACAGAAGCCAAACGCGCTGGATATGCTCCCGCGCCGGTCTCGTATATCTGCGTCGGCCAAGTGCGCCATTCCCCCAGCCAAGACCCCGATCAACCCCGTGTACAGGACAGCGATTATCAGTCCGACGATACGGGCTACCATGTCACTGTCCGACTTGAAGGCAATGAGGACCAGGACGCCTGCGGGCACGCAGAAGAGAACCGTGAAAGCAATCCCGCCCAAAATGAAGTACCCAATCTTCTGGACGCTTAACGCCCGCACCAGGCTGCTCATCACGAACGTGAGGCTGTTTCCTACACTACCGCCGGAAGCCCCGGGAATCGGGGGGGGCCCCACGCCCTTCTTCGCCGCCCCACCTGTGGGCAAGGGCGGAGGGCCACCAGTAGGCACCGGCCTCTCCGCAGCCGTGCTTTGAGGCAGAGGCGGAGGCGCAGCCGCGCCGCGGTTGTCCGGAGCGTCGGCAACGTTGGGCGGTCTCGCACCGCCAGCAACGCCCGCACGCGGAAGCGGCGGCGGCCCCGGTACGGGCCCGCGCCCCCGGGGCGGAACGGTTCCCGGAACAGAGGGGGCGGCGCCTTCTCCCCCGGCGACATCCGTCGGCCCGGACGCTGATGCTGGAATGACGAGGGCGGCCTTGCAGGACGGACATGCGGCACGTTTACCCGCCAAGCGGTCGTCGATCTTCAACTTCGCCTTGCAGTGTGGACACGAAACAACCATGAATCTCCCCTTGAGAGACTGCGGGAACCACTGCGTCGGTCAATTCGGCTGCTCTTACAATATGATTAGAGCTTTCCAAGTCCTGTCTGTCAAGCCTTTTGCCCGCGCCGAGACCGGGGGAGAAGGCGGGACTGGAGGAAGATAGGCCGCTGCCACTGTCGTCACGATTCATATTCGGACCGAAGAACGTATCCCACTGGACGCACAGCACACGACTCACCCGCCTAGCCACACGCGTCTCGCCGTCCAATCAGTCGCAGGCTATCTCAAAGCCCCGGCCACGCGCTTGACGGGGTGGATTCACTGGAGTAGGCTCGTACTACAACGAACATAGGTCAGGATAGAGCAGGCTGAAGGGCCGCGACGCGGAGCTCGGGCCGGCAGTATCCGTTGGGCAGGGAGGCTTGCTTATGAAGAAGGTCGGGACATTGTTTCTGCAGGGGCTGCTGGCGATTGCGCCGATTGCGCTGACGGTCTATGTGTTGTACTGGCTGGCGGTGTCGGCCGAATCGGTGCTTGGCAAGGGCATCAAGTTCGTCATCAGCGAAAGCTACTACCTGCCCGGAATGGGGGTGTTGGCGGGCTTTCTGCTGACGCTGGGCATCGGCGTCCTGCTGCGGCTGTGGCTGTTCCGGAAGGTGTTCCACTTGGCCGAGGCGATCCTGCAGAAGATTCCCGGCATCAAGTCGATCTACGGGTCGATCCGCGATCTGGTCGGGTTCTTCGACAGCACCAAGCAGAAGGAATTCGACAAGACCGTCATGGTGACGGTGGGCGACCCGCAGGTGCGGCTGATGGGGCTGGTGACACGCGAAGACTTCTCAGACCTGCCCGCGGGCATCGGCGACGACCAGACCGTCGCGGTCTATCTGCCAATGAGCTACCAACTGGGCGGCTTC